>DVFT01000060.1 GCA_018713105.1 Candidatus Limivivens merdigallinarum
TTATCAAATTGGGACAGGCTTTGAAGCTGGCTGGCCTGGTGGATTCCGGAGTGGAAGCCAAGATTGTTATCCAGGACGGAGAAGTCAAAGTGAACGGAGAAGTGGAAGTTCAGAGAGGGAAAAAGCTTCACCCGGGTGATGAATTTGCGTTTCAGGGACAGACCGTCAAGGTTTTTTCAAAAAAAGACTGACGAAAAGTAAGCTGGTGCCACATGGTTATAGAATCAATCGAACTGAACAATTTTCGCAATTACGAAAAGCTGACGCTTCATTTTGACCAGGGAACCAATATTTTTCACGGTCAGAATGCCCAGGGCAAGACGAATATTCTGGAGGCCGTCTATCTCTGCGGCACCACAAAATCACATAAAGGCAGCAAAGATAAAGAAATGATCCGCTTTTCTGCGGAGGAAGCCCATATCCGGATGAGACTCGAACGCAATGGAAGTTCTCATCGGATTGATATGCATCTGAAAAAAAACAAGCCAAAGGGAATTGCCATCAATGGAATTCCTATCCGAAGGGCAAGTGAGCTTCTGGGACTGGGAAATTTTGTATTTTTTTCACCGGAAGACTTGAATATTATCAAAAACGGGCCGGGAGAGCGGAGAAGATTTATGGATCTGGAGCTCTGCCAGCTCTCCAAGGTCTATTTGTTTCAGCTATCCAATTACAACAAAATACTGAACCAGCGGAATAAACTGTTAAAAGAGATCGCATTTCACCCGGAATATCTGGACACTCTGGAAATCTGGGATATGCAGATGGTTTCTTTTGGGCAAAAGGTGATCCGTGAAAGGGAAAAATTCGTGAGACGCTTAAACGAGATTGCTCCCGAAATCCACTTTAGGCTGTCCGGAGAACGGGAAGAGCTGAAGATCAGCTACGAAAAAAGCGTCGAAGCAGAAGAATTTTTAAAAAAATTAAAGGAAAATCGGGAAAAAGATTTGAAATTCAAGACAACACAGCTCGGTCCTCACCGGGACGACCTGTGTTTTCAGATCAAGGGCGTGGATATCCGAAGGTTTGGTTCCCAGGGACAGCAGCGGACTACGGCGCTTTCCCTGAAACTTTCCGAGATTGAGCTGGTAAAGCAGGAAATCCAGGACACGCCAGTTCTTTTGCTGGATGATGTATTGTCTGAACTGGACAGTTCGAGGCAACACTATTTGCTGGATAGCATTCATGATATACAAACACTGATCACATGTACTGGCATTGATGAATTTGTAGAAAACAGATTTGAAATTAACAAAGTTTTCAAGGTCGTCGATGGAGTCGTTTACGAATAAGGAGGTTGACTGATGAGTACAGAACAGAACAATGCAGAATACGGTGCGGATCAAATCCAAATTTTGGAAGGGCTGGAAGCAGTCCGCAAACGGCCGGGCATGTATATCGGCAGCACCTCGTCGAGGGGACTTCATCATCTGGTTTATGAAATCGTAGATAATGCCATTGATGAAGCGCTGGCTGGAGCCTGCGATACCATCAAGGTCATCATCGGGAAAGACGATGTGATCACGGTCGTTGACAACGGCAGGGGAATTCCCGTTGGGATCAACCACAAATCAGGGCTTCCTGCAGTGGAGGTCGTATTTACCATTCTTCATGCTGGCGGAAAATTCGGCGGCGGCGGATACAAGGTATCCGGCGGTCTGCACGGAGTGGGAGCTTCTGTAGTGAATGCACTTTCTACCTGGCTGGAGGTAACCATCTACAAAGAAGGGAAGATTTATCGGCAGAGATATGAGCGGGGAAAAGTCTGCTATCCTCTGAAGGTCATCGGGGAATGTGAACCGGACCGTCATGGCACGACCGTTACCTTCAAGGCGGATGGAGAGATTTTTGAAGAAACGGTCTATGATTTTAATGTGCTAAAACAGCGTCTTCGGGAGATGGCGTTCCTTACCAAGAATGTGAAGATTATTCTGAGAGATGAGAGGGAAGAGGAGATCCGTGAAAAGGTATTCCACTATGAAGGAGGAATCCGCGAGTTCGTAACCTATCTGAACAAGGGCAAAACGCCTCTGTATCCTGATGTCATCTACTGCGAGGGAATGAAGGACGGCGTCTATGTGGAAGTGGCAATGCAACATAATGATGGATTTAACGAGGGTGTATACAGTTTTGTGAATAATATTACAACACCGGAAGGCGGTACACACCTCACTGGCTTCCGCAATGCGTTAACCAAAACATTTAATAATTATGCAAAAGCAAACAAGCTTCTCAAGGATTCGGAAAGTCTTTCTGGGGAGGACATCCGCGAGGGACTGACAGCAATCGTCAGTGTCAAGATAGGTGAACCTCAATTTGAGGGACAGACCAAGCAGAAGCTGGGCAACAGCGAGGCAAGAGGCGCCGTGGACAATCTGGTGTCAGAACAGCTCACCATCTATCTGGAGCAGCATCCTCAGGTGGCGAAGCTGGTCCTGGAAAAATCCATTATGGCACAGAGAGCTAGGGAAGCAGCCAGAAAGGCGAGAGATCTGACACGCCGGAAATCGGCTTTGGACGGGCTGGCGCTTCCGGGCAAACTGGCGGACTGCTCAGACAAGGATCCGAAGAACTGCGAGATCTATATCGTGGAGGGAGATTCTGCAGGCGGTTCCGCAAAGACTGCCAGAGATAGGGCAACACAGGCAATCCTGCCGCTGAGAGGAAAGATCCTGAATGTGGAGAAGGCGCGGTTGGACAAGATTTATGGAAATGCGGAGATTAAGGCAATGATCACTGCATTTGGAACGGGAATCCATGAGGATTTTGATATCACGAAGCTTCGCTACGACAAGATTATTATCATGACGGATGCCGATGTGGACGGAGCCCATATCAGCACGCTGCTTTTGACCTTTCTGTATCGGTTCATGCCGGATCTGATCCGTGAGGGGCATGTGTATCTGGCGCAGCCGCCTTTATATAAGCTTGAGAGAAACAAGAAGGTGTGGTATGCCTACAGCGATGAACAGCTGGGCGAGATCCTCAAGGAAGTGGGGCGTGATCAGAACAACAAGATCCAGCGTTACAAAGGTTTGGGCGAGATGGATGCAGAGCAGCTTTGGGAGACCACGATGGATCCGGAGCGCCGGGTATTGAGACGAGTGAATATGGATGAAGATTCTACCTCAGAGCTGGATGTCACCTTCACCACCCTGATGGGAGACCAGGTGGAGCCAAGGCGTGAGTTCATTGAGGAAAATGCAAAATACGTGAAAAATCTTGACATTTAGGAGGAAGAAACGTGGAGGACAATATTTTTGACAAAATCCATGACGTCGATCTGAAAAAGACCATGGAAGAATCCTATATCGATTATGCTATGAGCGTCATTGTTTCCCGTGCTCTTCCGGATGTACGGGATGGGCTGAAACCGGTGCAGAGACGTGTCCTGTATTCCATGATCGAACTGAACAACGGTCCGGACAAGCCGCATCGTAAATGCGCCCGTATCGTCGGCGATACCATGGGTAAATATCATCCCCATGGAGACAGTTCCATCTATGGGGCTTTGGTCAATATGGCGCAGGAATGGTCTACCAGATATCCGTTGGTGGACGGTCATGGAAACTTCGGTTCTGTGGACGGCGACGGAGCGGCAGCTATGCGATACACGGAGGCGCGCCTGAGCAAGATTTCCATGGAGATGCTGGCTGACATCAACAAGAATACTGTGGATTTTGAACCGAACTTTGACGAGACGGAGAAGGAGCCGGTCGTTCTTCCAAGCCGTTTTCCAAATCTTTTGGTGAACGGAACCACCGGAATTGCGGTGGGTATGGCGACGAATATCCCTCCCCACAATCTCCGTGAGGTCATAGGGGCTGTGGTGAAGATCATCGACAATCGGATCGAGGAAAACCGTGATACCACCATCGAAGAGGTTCTGCAGATTGTAAAGGGACCGGATTTTCCAACCGGGGCAATGATCCTTGGAACCCGGGGCATCGAGGAAGCGTATCGGACAGGACGGGGCAAGATCAGAGTGCGTGCTGTGACTGAGATCGAGGCAATGGCGAATGGAAAGAGCCGGATTCTGGTAAGCGAGCTTCCCTATATGGTCAACAAAGCGAGGCTGATCGAGAAGATCGCAGAACTTGTGCGGGACAAAAAAATCGACGGAATTACCGCAATCACCGATGAATCCAGCAGAGAGGGAATGCGGATCAACATTGAGCTTCGAAGAGATGTGAATGCCAATGTGGTGCTGAACCTTCTCTACAAGCATACTCAGCTCCAGGATACGTTTGGCGTGATCATGCTGGCATTGGTAGGCAATCAGCCAAAGATCATGAACCTTCTGGAAATCCTGAAGCACTATCTGGCTCACCAGGAGGACGTGGTGACCAGAAGGACAAAATACGATCTCAACAAGGCAGAGGAGCGGGCACATATTTTACAGGGCTTGCTGATTGCCCTTGACAACATCGACGAGGTGATCAAGATCATCCGCGGTTCTGCCAATACACAGGCTGCAAAGACTGCCTTGATGGAGCGATTCAGCTTAAGCGACGCACAGGCACAGGCAATCGTGGATATGAGGCTCCGTACTCTGACCGGTTTGGAACGGGAAAAGATAGAGAATGAGTATGCAGAGCTTCAGAAACGCATTGAGGAGCTGAAAGCGATTTTGGCAGATGAGAATCTTTTGCTCGGCGTCATCCGAAAGGAAATTCTGGAGATTTCCGATAAATACGGAGATGAGAGGAGAACCTCCATCGGCTTTGACGAGTTCGATATCTCCATGGAAGATCTGATTCCTAAGGAAAATGTGATCATTACCATGACAAAGCTGGGCTACATCAAGCGTATGACCATTGACAATTTCAAAAATCAGAACCGGGGAGGAAAAGGCATCAAGGGGATGCAGACGCTGGAGGATGATTACATCGACGAGCTGCTGATGATGAACACCCACCATTATCTGATGTTCTTTACCAACACCGGAAGGGTATACAGACTGAAGGGATATGAGATTCCGGAAGCCAGCAGGACGGCAAGGGGAACTGCGATCATCAATCTTCTGCAGCTTGCCCCGGATGAGAAAATCACAGCCACCATTGCGCTCAAGGAATACAAGGAAGGCCATTATCTGTTCATGGCTACCAAGAAGGGAATCGTCAAGAAGACACCCATCACAGATTATGCCAATGTGAGAAAGACCGGGCTTACCGCAATCACCCTTCGGGAGGACGATGAGCTGATCGAAGTAAAACACACCAATGACAAGAAAGATATCTTTATGGTGACGAAGTATGGTCAGTGTATCCGTTTCCATGAGACGGATGTGCGGAGCACCGGAAGAGTGAGCATGGGTGTGATCGGCATGAGCCTGGTTCACGGGGATGAGGTTGTAGGAATGCAGCTGGATACCCAGGGAGCCTATATGCTGACTGTTTCGGAAAAAGGAATGGGCAAGCTGTCTGAACTCTCTGAATTTACGGCACAGAACCGCGGCGGCAAGGGCGTGAAATGCTACAAGATCATGGAGAAAACAGGAAATGTGGTCGGCGTAAAGATGGTGAACCTGGATGATGAGATCATGATCATCAATACGGAGGGAATCCTGATCCGTATGGACTGCAGTGACATCTCCATCCTTGGCAGAGTCACATCCGGTGTGAAGCTGATGGATCTGGACGACGGAGTGACGGTGGCAAGCATTGCAAAGGTACGGGAATCTGCCAACAAGTCCGAGGAGGACGTGCTGAAAAGCCTGGAGACAGAGCTGGAAGAAGATGTGAAATAAAAAATGGGAAGATTACGAAGAATTGCAGCAATCTGGACGGCAAGGCTGGTGGGCTTTGCATGCAGGGTGAGCGGAAAACAGGGCGTCACCCTGGCGGGACAGATTGCCCTGAAGATAGACCCTGAGATTTTGAAGGAACTTTCTGCCCAGGTGCGTGAAAAAATTTTCGTCACCTGCGGCACCAACGGCAAGACCACCACGAACAATCTCCTGTGTCAGGCGATTGAGGCGGAAGGAAAAAAGGTTGTCTGCAATCACACCGGTTCCAATATGCTGAACGGTGTGGTGTCAGCCTTTGTCCTTCAGGCGGGGCTTCTGGGAAACCTCGATGCGGATTACGCATGTATCGAGGTGGACGAAGCTTCCACGGTGCGTATTTTTCCGCATTTTAAGCCGGATTATATGGTGCTGACGAATCTTTTCCGGGATCAGCTTGACCGCTACGGAGAGATTGACATTACGATGAATCTCTTAAAGAAAGCCATGGATATGGCGCCGGATATGGAGATCATCGTCAATGGGGATGATTCCCTGACCACATATCTTGCCATGGAGAGCGGGCATAAATTTGTTACCTTTGGAATCGGTGAGCAGTATTTCAAGGAAACGGATGAAAATGAGATCCGGGAGGGAACCTTCTGCAAAAAATGCGGAAGCAGGATGGAATATCATTTTTATCACTACAGCCAGCTGGGAGACTATTATTGCCCCAACTGCGGGTTCAAGCGTCCAAAACTGGATTTTGACGCGAAATCCATCAAAGCCGGTGGAAAACTTCAGTTTGTTGTGGATAATTATGAAATTTCGGCAAATTACCGTGGATTTTATAATATTTACAACATCCTGGCGGCATACAGCGCAGGCAGGATGGCGGGCTTGTCACTGAAGAACTACAACAAGGTGCTGAAGAAATACAATCCTGAAAATGGGAGGAACGAGGCGTTCCGCATTGGAGAAACAGAGATTATCCTGAATCTGGCAAAAAATCCGGCAGGGTTTAATCAAAATATTTCCGCTGTGATGGAAGATGAACGCGAGAAGGATATTATTATTCTGATCAATGACAACAGTCAGGACGGAACGGACGTTTCCTGGCTGTGGGATGTGGATTTTGACCGGTTCAAGGCTGGAAACATCCATTCGGTCACAGTCAGCGGAATCCGCTGCCAGGACATGAGGCTGAGACTGAAGTACGTGGAAATTCCGTCGATTCTGGAACCGGATATTGAGAAGGCGATCCGGGATCGGATCAAGGACGGCGTTGGAAATCTGTACGTGCTGGTCAACTATACGGGGCTCTACAAAACCCATATGATTCTCAAAAGGATGGAGGGGGAAAAGGCATGAATATTACGATCGGACATCTCTACCCGGACCTTTTGAACCTCTATGGGGATCGGGGAAATATCATGTGCCTGATGAAGCGCTGCGAGTGGAGAGGAATCAAAGCGGAGACGAGAAGATTCTGTCTGGGGGACAAGATTGATTTTCGGGAGTTGGACATTGTGCTTTTGGGAGGTGGTTCCGACAGGGAACAAATGATCGTCTGCAATAAGCTCAAGGAGATTCAGCAGGATTTTAAGGATTATGTGGAGGATCATGGGGTGGTGATTGCTGTATGCGGCGGTTATCAGCTCCTGGGAAACTATTATCAGACGGAGGACGGTATCATCGAAGGTCTGAAGCTGGTAGATTTATATACGGAACAGAAGGAAGGGCGACTGATCGATAATGTGGTTTTAAAGAGCGACCTGGTGGATATGCCGGTAGTTGGCTTTGAAAATCACGGAGGACGTACCTATATCGGTGAAAACAAACCGTTCGGCAAGGTGCTGTACGGGAAAGGAAATGATGGAGAATCCGGTTATGAGGGCGTGGTATACAAAAACGTGATTGGAACCTACCTGCATGGTCCGCTGCTCCCCAAAAATCCGCAGATCGCAGATTATCTCATCCTCAAAGCGTTGGAGAGAAAATATAAGAGACCGATGGAGCTGAAGGCGCTTCCTGATGAGGAGGAAAAGCAGGCAAACGACTATATTTATCACAGGTTTGTGACAGAAAAAAAATAAAGAGAAGAGCAATCGTCCCGTCATGATATGGCGGGATGCTTCTTTTTACGGAAAGAAATCGTTCCTTCGAGTTTCTGCTTTCTTTTCAGGCTGATCTTTGATAGAATATAGAAAATGGAAAGACAAGGAGGTCTTGTTATGGTTCGTACCATAGAGGTTGGAGTTTTGACACAGAATATCAAAGAAATGTGCATCGAAGCCAATCACTTTTTATCAAAAGATATGGAGAAAATTTTTAAAGAATCCGTCAAAAAGGAGGAGTCCCCTCTGGGAAAACAGATCTTAAACCAGCTCCAGGAAAATCTGGAGATTGCGGGAAATGAGATGATTCCCATCTGCCAGGACACCGGAATGGCCGTGATCTTCCTGGAGGTTGGACAGGATGTACATTTTGAAGGAGGCAGCGTGGAGGACGCTGTCAACGAGGGAGTACGCCAGGGATATACGGAAGGATTCCTCCGAAAATCAGTGGTAAAGGATCCTCTGATCCGTGAAAATACCAAAGACAATACGCCGGCCATTATCCACTACTCCATCGTGCCGGGAGATCAGGTAAAGATCACGGTGGCGCCGAAAGGCTTTGGAAGTGAAAACATGAGCAAGATCTTTATGCTGAAACCAGCTGATGGGATCGAGGGCGTTAAGGAAGCGATTCTAAGCGCGGTCAGGGAAGCAGGACCAAACGCCTGTCCTCCCATGGTGATCGGGGTCGGAATCGGAGGCACCTTTGAAAAGTGCGCGATCCTGGCAAAACAGGCGCTTACCCGGGAAGCGGGAAGCCACTCAGAGATTCCTTATGTGAGGGAGATGGAAGAGGAGCTTCTTGAGAAGATCAACGGACTTGGCATCGGACCGGGAGGCCTTGGAGGAAGAATTACAGCCATGGCGATCAATATCAACACCTATCCCACACATATTGCGGGACTTCCGGTGGCAGTCAATATCTGCTGTCATGTAAACCGTCACAGCGTCAGAACTATTTGAGGAGGGAAGGTTATGGAAAGACATATCAAAGCGCCTCTTGACCGGGAAGAGATCAAGACATTAAAGGCAGGAGACTACGTTTATATAACAGGAACGATCTATACAGCCAGGGATGCGGCACACAAGAGAATGAAGGACGCCCTTGACCGGGGAGAAAAGCTTCCGTTCGATGTAAAGGACAATGTCATTTACTATATGGGACCGTCGCCAGCCAGAGAGGGCAGACCAATCGGTTCCGCAGGTCCTACGACAGCCAGCCGTATGGATCGTTACGCGCCTGAATTACTGGATTTGGGACTTGCAGGCATGATCGGCAAGGGAAAGAGGACTCAGGAGGTCAGAGACGCCGTTGTGCGCAATCAGGCGGTGTATTTTGCAGCGGTGGGAGGAGCAGGAGCGCTCCTGTCCCAGAGAATCAAAGAAGCGGAAGTGATCGCCTATGAGGATTTGGGGGCGGAAGCCATCCGAAAACTCCGGGTTGAGAATTTTCCGGTGATCGTTGTGGAAGACTGTGAAGGCAATTATCTCTATGAGACGGCAATCTTAGAATATAGAAAAGAGGACTGACATGTTTCGCATCCTGTTAATGGTATTATACAATTTAATCCATGTTCCCACTTGGGGAACCCAGATGCTCCTTTACGCCAGAAAAAATGATAAGCACAGCGAAGAGGAACGATACCGCCTTCTCCAGAAAATTACGCTGGGAGCCAATCGGGGCGGACGGGTGAAGATCCATGCAGAAGGAATGGAAAATCTTCCGGAAAAGAATGGATTTATCTTTTATCCAAATCATCAGGGCCTGTTTGATGTGCTGGCTGTGCTGGAGAGCTGTCCCAAGCCCTTCACGGTGGTAATGAAAAAGGAAGTGCAGAATATTCCTTTTTTGAAACAGGTCTTCGCCATCATGCGGGCAAAAGCCATTGACCGGGAAAATGTGAGACAGGGAATGCAGGTGATCCTGGATGTGGTAAAGGAGGTCCGGGAGGGAAGAAACTACCTGATCTTTGCAGAGGGGACGCGGTCGAAGGTGGAGAACGTGCCCCAGGAGTTCAAAGGAGGAAGCTTCAAAGCAGCAATGAAGGCAAAATGTCCCATCGTTCCAGTAGCGATCATAGACGCTTTCAAGCCGTTTGACCGCAAATCCATCGCTCCGGTGACGGTGCAGGTTTATTACATGAAGCCTATTTACTATGAACAGTATAAGGACATGAAATCGACCGAGCTGGCCGCCTATGTGAAAGAACAGATAACGGAAGAGATAGGGAGACATTTGAACGTATGAAGAGATTGAGAAAGTGTATGATAGGGATTTGGCTGGTTCTGCTTTTGGCAGTCTGCTTGGGGATGCCTGTTTTGGCGGAGGAGCCTACTGATTTATCAAAAGCAGTTCGGGTCAATTCCACAAATGAGGCTGTCAACGCCCTGAAAAAAGCCAGAGCGAATCATCAGGAGGAAGTGATCCTGTATGTGAATCCGTCGAAGGTACCCATTGAGAATGAAAAAGAAGGATGGGCAGACGTACATTCTTCCATCTACCGGGAATTTCACTACGGGTATGCGGGCGGACTGTACAATGCCATGGACTATGACGTATTTTCCGGCCCATCGGTAGATACCATGGGGATTCTACGGGAAGACGGCAGCATGGAATGGACGGATTTTTGTGAGGATGAAGCCAATCCGGGATATGGATATTACCGGATCGTTTTTCAGTATCATGACAATGCAGAGGAACTGGCACAGGCGGACGCTAAGATCAGATCCGTTTTGCAGAAGGTTTCCGGAAAATCCGACGCAGAGAAGGTCATCTATGTCTATGACTATCTGAAAGAGAACTTACCGAAGGAAAAGCTTTCCAATTCCGGATATCCGAGAAACTGCAATGGAGTGTATGGAGCTCTTTTCGGGGATGGAACCGGATATGTCTGCTCCACGTATGCGTGTACGATTCAGAGATTCATGGAGCTTGCCAATATTCTAAGCTATATTATAGGCGGCGCTTATGAAAAGGGAGAGCCGAACCATGCCATCAATGTGGTGAGACTGTCCGGAAAGTGGTATGTCGTTGATTATACCCAGGACGCTCTTCTCATTGGAACAGAGGATTACAGCCGATATCACAGCTTTTCCGATTTGGTGAAGAAATACATGTCCTCCTATTCTATGGCAAAGGAGACTTATGATCAGAAATCTCAGGATACGAAGCCGTCCGGCGCAAGCATTGGCAAGGTGACTCTGAAAAGCGCGGGAAACGCAGGATACAATTCCGTTACGCTGAAATGGAACAAAGTAAAAAACGCCAAAGGCTATGAAATCTATTATTCTGCCAAAAAGAGCAGCGGCTATAAAAAGCTGGCCACTGTGAAAAGCGGTAATACCACATCCTACAAGGCGAAAAAGCTGACGACCGGAAAGAAGTATTATTTCAAAGTACGGGCATACAGCGGAACCAAAAAGGGCAGCTTTTCCAGAGTACTTTCTGCAAAGCCCCTTCCTGCGAAAACAGCGATCACAAGGGCGGTAAATCTTTCAGGGAAAAAGATTTCTCTTTCCTGGAAAAAAGTTTCCGGAGCCAGCGGATATGAAGTTTACTATAAGTCGGGAAGCGGCGCTTACCGGAGGTTAAAGACGCTCTCCAGAAATAAGCTGACTGCGGGCGGCCGTTTTTCAAAAGGGAAAAAGTATACATTTAAGGTGAGAGCCTATCGAACCGTGAACAAAAAGAAAGTCTACGGCAGCTTTTCAACGGCAAAAAGCATCATGATCCGAAAATAAGAAGACAGGGAACAGGCTGATATACGGAGAAAAAGATTCCATGGAAAAGGATACCGTATATCAGCCT
>DVFT01000061.1 GCA_018713105.1 Candidatus Limivivens merdigallinarum
GGGAAAAAACGTCTTGAAAAAATTTATGAATTAGCGGATGTATATCACAGCGATAATATAGACCGTGTCAGTGATGATTTTATACAGGAGGCTTCCATTAAAAATGGAGAATTTGACAATGTAAAAGAATGCAGATATGCGATCCCATCTTTTTGGGATATTGGAAAAGTCTATAAAAGGTTGGTTAAATCGGTGGCAGAGGAAGAAAAGACAGGGGTTGTGGATGCCTTGATAAATGTGTATAATTCGTTTATTAGCAGTAAAATTGATGATTATAACAGCAGCATGTATTATGAAAATCCATCTTATTTGCTGGAGTGCTACCTAGAAGGCAAAGTGATTTAAAATATATGATTTATGAAGTAACTTGATTCAGAATGATCATTTCCGCTTCAATCAATAGAATAAAGGATTGGACATAAGATTGTTAAAAAGGTAGGTGCTTCCATGAAACATCTGAAAAAATGGTTTATAAATTTGTCTATCCAGAGAAAATTCCTGTACTGTGCACTGGGAATTACCCTGTTCGTGCTTTTGGCGACCAGTATTTCACTGTATATGACCGCCTCCCGTATGGTAATTGAACAGACGAGGAAGCAGTCTGCCGGAGTGATCAATGAGCTGTCGACAAATCTTGACCATTATTTCGAAATGGTAGAGAATTCATTCGACTATATCGCCAATAATAATACGGTACAGGAAGAGCTGAAGTCGGAAGAACCGTATTATTCGGACGGGTCGGATTACTTTAGCTATTTTTCCAGGGCAGGGCAGATAAGGCGGCTGCTTCTCCAGGGATATACCAGTGTTTATATGAATGATATCCAATTGTATGGGTATAACGGGGCGAACCATGTCCTGTGCAATGATTCGGAAACAATCATAAAGGATAGATGGGAACTTGTATTCCAGAAAGCGGAGGATGCGAAGGGAAGCTGTATCTACTATAATGCTGCAGAGGACGAAGGGCTGATCTACATTGCGAAACAGATCAAAGATACCTTGACGATGGAACCGCTGGGAATCCTGAAAGCGTCCATCAAAGTCAATTATCTTCAGAAAATGACAGAAGCGGCCAGGGAATCTTTGACAGCGGAAATTTTCCTTTTGGACGATGATGGACAGACGATCCTCAAAAGTACGGAATATCAGGCGGATGGTTTTAAAGACAGGCTGGAAGGGACGGGCGGCAGCTTCAGCTGGAGTATTGGTCATCAGGATTACAGCTGCGTATACCGGAAAAGTTCTAATACCGGCTTTACCCTGGTGAGCCTGATCCCTATGAGCTTCCTTCAGAAAACAGTGAGGGAGCTTCAGAAGATGGCGGTGCTTCTGCTTGTGGGAAGCGGTATATTGTGCGTTATCCTGGCGTCAGCGTTGGCAAGGGGGATTGCGGAACCTATTGAGAGGACCAGCAAGGCCATGATGCGTTTTGCCGGAGGAGATTTCTCGGTTCGCCTGCCGGAAGGAAGGACGGATGAAATTGGCGCTATGAATTCCGTGTTTAACCATACCATTGAGGAGATCGAACAGCTCCTGAAAAAAGTGGTGGAGATGGAGAGGGCGAATAAGGAGATTGAGTTCCAGGCGCTCCAGGCACAGATCAACCCGCACTTTTTGTACAATGTTTTGGATACCATCAACTGGATGGCGCGGAAAAAGGGAGAGGAGAAAATCTGCCATATGGTAACTGCCATCAGCAATCTCATGCGCGCCAGTATCAGCAATAGGAAAAACATGGTCAGCATCGCTGAGGAAATGAAATATATCCGGGATTACCTTTACATCCAGGAAACCAGATACGGGGAACGGCTGACTTCTTACCTGGATGTGGACGAGAGGCTTTTGGAAATTGAAATCCCCAAGATGACAATCCAGACATTGGTGGAGAACGCCGTGGTTCATGGGATGGAGAACGCTACCTGGGATTGTTTTGTATCGGTAACCGGGGAGCCGGAAGGAGAATTCGCGGTGATCAAGGTCAGGGATAACGGTGTGGGGATTCCCGAAGAGAAACTCAGGAAACTTCTGGACCCCGATCACCCGGAAGAAGGAAAGACAGGACAGGAAAGGACGCATACCCATCTTGGGATTTATGCGGTCAGGAAGAGGCTGGACTATATCTGTAAGGGGAAAGCCCAAATGGAGATCCGGTCTGAGCCGGGAAAAGGAACGGAGATCACGCTGAAAATTCCATACATGGAGGACAGGAGGGAGATTATCGATGGAACTTCGGGTCATGATATTGGACGATGAATACATTATTTTGGATGGCTTGGCCTCTTTCCCTTGGGAGGAATTCGGCTGCCAGGTTACAGCCCTTGCCAAAAACGGGCTGGAAGGTATGGAAAAACTTGAAGAAGCCGCTCCGGACCTGATTCTGAGCGATGTGAAAATGCCGGGGATGGATGGCCTGGAATTCTCAGAGAAAGCCAGGGAACGGTATCCGGATGTAACGATTGTAATCCTCACAGGCTATGACAGTTTTACCTATGCGAAGCAGGCGATCCGTATTGGGGTTAAGGAATATCTCTTAAAGCCTATTGATTATGATGTGATGAAGGAGACGGTAGGGCGTATTGCGGAGGAAATCCGGGGGAGGAAAAAGCGCCAGCGCCATTTCCAGGATCTCCAAAAATATTTCAACAGTTCCCTCCCGGAGCTTCGGTCAAAATTTGCCGCAAATCTGCTCTATGGAAGGATCCAGGGGAAAAATGAAATGCAAGCCCAGGAGGCGACGCTGAATCTGCATATCGAAAAGTATATCGTCTGCGTAGGACGAAAACTTGTCGATGAAGGCAGAGCTGGCCAGTGTGATAAATGGATTGAAGAGTTTGCCTGTATCAACATTTTTGAAGAAATTTTTGATAAGCATGGGATCAAAGTGTTGAGCGATTATAATACAGCGACAACAGAATATAATTTTCTTCTGATGTATGACCCGGACGATACAAAGTGCATGGATAAAGCGACGGAAGCTTGCGGCGAGATCCAAAAAGAAGCGGAGCATTATCTGAATTGTTCGATGAATTTCGGGCTGAGCGAGGTAGCATCTGATCCTTATGAAGCCAACATCCAATACCGGAGAGCACAGAAGACCTGCAGGCAGTGCAGTTATCTTGGGACGAATATCATCCTGAAATACGAGGATTTAAGCTTTAATGACCAATGGGAATTCGTGCTGACAACCGGCGAGAAAAGCCGTTTTATGATGACGCTTTTCCAAGGCAACTTTGAAAAAGTAGAAGAGGAACTCAGGCTGATGTTCGGGCGGGTTCAGGAGGAGGCTTCGGAAGTCAAATTCGCGGCTATGGATCTTTTGCTGGACTGCATGAAGTTTCCTTATACTTGTGCAGTGGAAGGCGAGATTCAGAACCGGAATTGGAACCTGTCGGTACTTCAGGATGGGGTGAAACGGATTGCGGAGTGCGGTACCACCGAAGAAATCCTGGAATGCCTTCTGAAAGAGTTTGAGATGATGATTAAACAGAACACAGAAGGCGCTGATGAGAGGAACATGAAGCTGGTTTCGGGGATCCAGTCCTATATTGATAAGAATTACTCCAATGACCTTTCGATGGATGATCTGACGGAACGGTTCCATGTCAGCCGTACTTATATCAGCCGGCTGCTGAAAAAATATACAGGACAGAGTTTCCTGGAGTACCTTACAGACGTCCGGTTCAGGCATGTAGAGGAACTGATTGCCAGCAATAAATATAAGCAATATGAAATTGCGGAGATGGTTGGCTACAAGGACTTTGGATATTATATTAAAGTCTTTAAGAAACGGTACGGAATTACACCCAACGAGTTTAAAAAGCATATTTAAGCCAAAATGGGAGATTTGTACACAAGATGGGAAATGTGT
>DVFT01000005.1 GCA_018713105.1 Candidatus Limivivens merdigallinarum
GGAGAAATAAGAAATCTGTATTCGCGGTGCGAATCCGTGAAACATTAGGCTCATAAAAGGGTCCGGTCTTTTGGGACCGGATCCTTTTATATTTCTTTTGAAAACTATGAAAAGGAGGCATCATCCAATGCTGAATAAAAAATCCGTTGATGATATCAACGTAAAAGGAAAAAGAGTCCTGGTTCGCTGCGATTTTAACGTTCCTCTTCAGGACGGCAAGATTACGGACGAGAATCGTCTCGTAGCAGCCCTTCCGACGATCAAAAAACTGATCGCAGATGGCGGAAAAGTGATCCTTTGCTCCCATCTTGGAAAACCAAAGGGAGAACCGAAGCCGGAGCTTTCCCTTGCACCCGTAGCAGTCCGTCTTTCTGAGCTTCTGGGACAGGAAGTGAAGTTTGCCGCTGATCCCGAGGTGGTAGGATCCAATGCAAAAGCTGCTGTGGAAGCGATGCAGGATGGCGACGTAGTTCTTCTTGAGAATACCCGTTACCGCAAAGAAGAGACGAAAAACGAGGATAATTTTTCAAAAGAGCTCGCCTCCCTGTGTGATGTATATGTAGACGATGCATTTGGTACTGCTCACAGGGCACATTGCTCCAATGTTGGTGTGACAAAATTCGTAGATACCGCAGTGGTTGGCTATCTGATGCAGAAGGAGATCGATTTCCTTGGAAACGCAGTGGAGAATCCGGTGAGACCTTTCGTTGCAATCCTTGGCGGTGCAAAGGTATCCAGTAAGATCTCTGTTATCGAGAGACTTCTGGACAAGGTGGATACCCTGATCATTGGCGGCGGTATGTCCTATACCTTCTTCAAGGCGCAGGGCGGTCATATTGGAAACTCTCTCTGTGAGGACGATTATATGGAGTATGCCCTGAACATGCTGAAGAAAGCAGAAGAGAAGGGTGTAAAGCTCCTTCTCCCTGTAGACAACCGGATCGGAGACGCCTTCTCCAATGACTGCAATATTCAGATTGTTGGGAGCGGCGAGATCCCGGATGGCTGGGAAGGCATGGATATCGGACCGGAGACAGAGAAGATTTTTGCAGAGGCGGTAAAAGATGCCAAGACAGTTGTGTGGAATGGACCGATGGGATGCTTTGAAATGCCGAATTTTGCACACGGCACCGAAGCAGTTGCCAAGGCACTGGCTGACACAGACGCTACTACGATCATCGGCGGAGGCGACTCTGCAGCAGCTGTCAATATCTTAGGATATGGCGATAAGATGACCCATATCTCCACAGGCGGCGGCGCTTCCCTGGAATTCCTGGAAGGCAAAGAACTGCCCGGTGTTGCAGCAGCAAACGATAAATAAGATAGAAACGGAAAGAGGTCTATAACAATGGCAAGAAAGAAAATTATCGCAGGCAACTGGAAAATGAATATGACTCCAAGTGAGGCAGTAGAACTGGTCAATACCCTGAAACCGCTGGTGGCAACAGAGGAATCCGATGTCGTATTCTGTGTTCCGGCAATCGATCTGATTCCTGTCCTGGAGGCATGCAAAGGTTCCAATATCCAGGTGGGAGCTGAGAATATGTACTTCGAGGAGAAAGGTGCTTTCACCGGCGAAATCTCCCCGAATATGCTGACTGACATTGGAGTAAAATACGTGATTATCGGTCACTCTGAGAGAAGAGAATATTTCGCGGAGACCGATGAGACGGTGAACAAGAAGGTTCTGAAAGCTTTTGAACATGGAATCACCCCGATCATCTGCTGCGGTGAGACGCTGACTCAGAGAGAGCAGGGCGTTACCATGGACTTCATCCGCCAGCAGGTTAAGATCGCATTCCTGAATGTGACCGCAGACCAGGCAAAGACCGCTGTGATCGCTTATGAGCCGATCTGGGCAATCGGAACCGGCAAGACCGCTACCACCGCTCAGGCTCAGGAAGTATGCGCAGGCATTCGTCAGTGCATCAAAGAGATCTACGATGAGGCTACTGCAGACGCAATCCGCATTCAGTACGGCGGATCTGTCAATGCGGCTACCGCTCCGGAGCTGTTTGCACAGCCGGATATCGATGGAGGTCTGGTAGGCGGAGCTGCCCTGAAACCTGATTTCGGGAAGATCGTCAATTACAAATAATCGTTTGAAATTTTTTGAAACAACGAAATATTTTTTGAAAAGCACCATTTCATGCATGGATATTTGTATATAACTACGAATTGAATGCGTCGAATGGTGCTTTTCCATGCGGGCAATTATACCTGGCTGGATTCTTTTTGGAGCGACTAGGAAGCCATATCTTTTGCATTTGCAGCTTCCTTTAGATTTTTGGGCTTGGAATCTGGGAAGGGAAAAATCATCTTGAATAAAAAAGAGATTATGCTATGATATAACTGAGGAAGCGAAAAATAGGAAACATCTGATCGGCAGGAGGCAGAATGAAGACAATAGAAAATAAGAAGATCAGGATCGCCCTTTTGGGGCTTGGAACCGTGGGCGGCGGAGTGTATGAGGTCCTTGGCGGGCTGGAAAGCGAACTTCCCGATAAAATCGGCGCCAAGCTTGAGATCGGGAAAATTTTGGTGAGGGATCTCACAAAGGCAGGCAGAAACGTGAAGGATCCTTCTGTGCTGACCAATGACTGGAATAGCATTCTTAAGGATCCAACCATTGACATCGTCGTGGAAGTCATGGGCGGAATGGAACCGGCAAAGACCTACATCCTACAAGCCCTGCAGTCAGGGAAAAATGTAGTGACCGCCAACAAAGACTTGCTGGCAGCATACGGCAAAGAGATTTTGAATGCTGCGGAAGAGGCGGGCAAAGACCTGCTTTTTGAGGCTGCTGTGGCGGGGGGGATCCCCATTATCCGTCCGTTGAAACAGTGCCTGCTGGGAAATCATATCACTGAAGTGATGGGAATCGTCAACGGCACGACGAATTTTATCTTAAGTAAGATGACATCCGAAGGGATGGAGTTTCAGGAGGCGTTAGCCTTGGCTACCCGACTGGGATATGCGGAGGCAGATCCTACTGCGGATATCGAAGGGCTGGATGCGGCCAGGAAGGTGGCAATCCTGGCATCCATTGCATTTCATTCCAGGGTGGTATTCGATGATGTCTATACGGAAGGAATTACGAAGATTACCGCTACGGATATCCGCTATGCCAGGGAGATGGGATGTGATATCAAGCTTCTGGGGGTTGCCAGGGATACGCCGGAGGGGATCGAGGCAAGGGTACATCCCATGCTCATTCCAAGCTCCCATCCGTTGGCATCGGTCCAGGATTCCTTCAACGCAGTGTTCCTTCATGGGGACGCGGTGGACGATGCGATGTTTTACGGGAGAGGCGCGGGGAAACTCCCCACTGCCAGCGCGGTAGTCGGGGATATTCTGGAGTGTGCCAGGAACATCTTGTGGAGCTGTACCGGGCGGATTGCCTGCAGCTGCTATCGGGAGATCCCGGTCAAAAAGATGGAAGATATCAGAAGCCGCTATTTTCTCAGGATGCAGGTGGAGGATCGCTATGGTGTGCTTGCAAGCGTAGCCAGTGTATTTGGCAACAACTGCGTGAGTATCGAGAAAATCGTGCAGAAGGATCGCTGGGAAACGACGGCGGAGCTGGTTGTGATCACAGATCCCGTCAAAGAAAGACATCTCAGGGACTCGCTGGCTGTCTTTGAGGGAATGTCTATCATCAAGGAGATCTCCAGCGTCATCCGCGTTTACGGCGACAAATAGCGTGAAACGCTGTACTAGTATTGACGAACAAAGAAAAATTAGGTAAAATGTAGAACAGAAAAATCTATAGGATAGAAAATATAAAGGAGAATTATGATGAGTAAAAAACCAACCGTTCTTATGATTCTTGATGGTTATGGGTTGAATGACAAAACAGAAGGAAATGCAGTCAAAGAGGCGAAGACTCCGGTGATGGATGCTCTGATGGCTGAATATCCGTTTGTAAAAGGATATGCCAGCGGAATGGCAGTGGGGCTTCCGGACGGACAGATGGGAAATTCTGAGGTGGGTCATCTGAATATGGGAGCTGGCCGCATCGTTTATCAGGAGCTGACCAGAATCACGAAAGAAATCCAGGATGGCGACTTTTTCAAAAATGAAGCGTTGCTGCATGCAGTGAAGAATGCAAAGGAGAAGGGAAGCGCCCTCCATCTCTTCGGGCTTCTGTCCGACGGAGGTGTACACAGCCACAATACCCATCTCTATGGTCTTCTGGAGTTGGCAAAGCGAGAAGGTCTGGAGAAGGTTTATGTACACTGCTTCCTGGACGGCCGTGACACACCGCCTGCATCTGGAAAAGGCTATGTGGAGGAGCTTTATGATAAGATGAAAGAAATCGGCGTCGGCGATGTGGCGACGGTGATGGGACGGTATTATGCCATGGACCGTGATAATCGCTGGGATCGTGTGGAACGTGCCTACAATGCGATGGTGAAGGGAGAAGGTCTGGAAGCAGCCTGCGGCATCTGCGCGGTACAGAATTCCTACGATCATGACAAGACCGATGAATTCGTAGAGCCCACGGTTGTGAAGAAGGATGGCAAGCCTGTGGCAGTCATCCAGGACGGCGATTCCGTGATCTTCTTTAACTTCCGGCCAGACCGTGCCAGAGAGATCACCAGGGCATTTTGCAGCGATGATTTCAGCGGCTTTGCAAGGGAAAAGAAGCTGGATCTGGTTTATGTATGCTTTACGGAGTATGATGAGACGATCCCGAACAAAGAAGTGGCATTCCACAAAGTGTCGATCCACAATACCTTTGGAGAATTCCTGGCAGCCAACCATCTGAAGCAGGCAAGAATTGCGGAGACGGAAAAATACGCACATGTGACCTTCTTCTTTAACGGCGGCGTGGAGGAGCCAAACGAAGGGGAAGACAGGATCCTGGTGAAATCCCCGAAGGTTCCCACCTACGATATGCAGCCGGAGATGAGCGCTCCGGAGGTTTGCGAGAAACTGGTGGAAGCGATCAAATCCCAGAACTACGATGTGATCATCATCAACTTTGCGAACCCTGATATGGTAGGCCATACCGGAGTGGAAAGCGCAGCCATCAAAGCCATTGAAGCAGTGGACGAATGCGTGGGCAAGGCTGTGGCAGCGATCAAGGAGGTAGACGGACAGATGTTTATCTGTGCAGATCACGGAAATGCAGAGCAGCTGATCGATTATCAGTCAGGAGAACCGTTTACCGCCCACACCACCAATCCGGTGCCGTTCATCCTGGTAAATGCAGATCCCTCTTATACACTGCGCGAGGGAGGCTGTCTGGCAGACATTGCACCGACTTTGATTGAACTGATGGGTCTGAAGCAGCCCAGCGAGATGACAGGCAAATCCCTGCTGCTGAAAAAAGAATAGAAAGTAAGAGATAAGACAACCGTCGGAGGGATATCCTCCGGCGGTTTTGCAAAGGAGGAACTGCCATGGTACTTGAGATTGTAAGGCAGGCTGTGGAGATCAAACTGAAAAGCAGGACAGAGAGCCCGCTGATTTCGGAGGCGGAATACTGCTGTGCCTGCGGGATCGGTCTTCGGGAAGCTGGGGCGGATGAAGCGCTTTTGGAAAAGGCAAAGACCATGGAGACCGTGGAGGAAGCCAGGGAAGCCTTTCAGCCTGTGTTTCAAAAAGCCTTTGAGGCGCAGGAGGAGAACACGCGGCTTTATCGGCTTTATCATCTTTTGCTGCATACCAGGGTGAAAGGAAAGATCACCGACGAGATCCGCGTATTGTTTGACTGAGAATGGACACACTATCTTCTTAAGGAGGTGTGTTTTCATGAATCAGTATTCTGCGATTGTAGACGTATATGCAAGAGAAATCCTGGATTCCAGGGGAAATCCGACTGTGGAGGTAGAGATGCTGACAGAGGATGGTACTCTGGGCAGGGCAGCGGTTCCATCCGGCGCGTCCACCGGAGAACATGAGGCTGTGGAACTGAGAGACGGTGCAGCCCGTTACCACGGAAAAGGAGTTCAGAAGGCAGTCAGCCATGTCAATTCCATTCTGGCGGATGCCCTGATTGGAGAAAATGTCTTCGACCAGCTGGCAATCGATCAGAGGCTTCGGAAGGAAGACGGGAGTGAGAACAAATCCAGGCTGGGCGCCAACGCAATTCTGGGGGTCTCTATGGCAGCAGCCAGAACCGCGGCAAAAACGCTGAAAATTCCTCTGTTCCGGTATTTGGGCGGAATGTGTGCAAGGAGGCTGCCGGTTCCCATGTACAATGTAATCAATGGGGGCTGCCACAGCAGGAATAAGCTGGATTTTCAGGAATTTATGTTCATGCCCATGGGCGCCAGCTGTTTTTCCGACGGGCTCCGTATGGGGGCAGAGATTTATCACTGTCTGAAGGAACTTCTGGATCACGACGGTCTGAATGTGGCAGTCGGCGATGAGGGCGGCTTTGCGCCGGATATCCGGGATGCCAGAGAAGGATTCCAATACCTGAAGGCTGCAGTGGAAAAGGCAGGATACGTGCCGGGAAAGGATGTGGTCTTTGCCATGGATGCGGCTGCCAGCGAGCTGTATGATGAAAAACGGGGAGGATATTATTTCCCGGGAGAAAGCGCCATGAAGAAAACAGAAATCATCCGCTCTGCCGACGAGATGATCGCCTGTTACCGGGAGCTTTCGGAGGAGTTCCCTTTGTTTTCGGTGGAGGACGGCTTAGATGAGAATGACTGGGAGGGGTGGAAGCGGATGACGGATACCCTGGGCAGCAGGCTTCAGCTGCTAGGGGATGATTTGTTTGTGACGAATCCGGCACGCCTCAAAAAAGGGATCCAGATGGGTGTGGGAAATGCGATCCTGGTGAAGGTAAATCAGATCGGAACACTGAGCGAGGCGTTTGAAGCGGTGGAAATGGCACAGAAGAACGGCTATAAAGCCGTGATATCCCACCGCTCGGGAGAGACGGAGGATACGACCATTTCGGATATCGCGGTGGCGCTCGGCTCAGGCCAGATCAAAACCGGGGCGCCCTGCAGGAGTGAACGGGTCGCAAAATACAATCAGCTCCTTCGCATTGAAGATTATCTGGGAGATAGCGCTTCTTATGGGGATCTATTCTAAAAAAGTGGAATTCGTCAGAAAATGATTGACATTCACAAACGTCTATGCTAAACTGAACATGTTTGGTATAGGAGGTGTGATTTGTGGAAATTTTGAGAACAATCCTGACAGTTATTTTTGTTCTTGTATGTATAGCATTGACGATTTTGGTACTGATGCAGGAAGGAAAGCAGCAGGGACTGGGCAGCCTTGGCGGCAATAATTCAGATACCTATTGGGGCAGAAACAAAGGACGTTCCGCGGAAGGCGCCATGGTAAAAGGCACGACGATTCTGGCGGTTGTGTTTATTGTGATGTCTATCGTGCTGAACCTGAATTTTTAATGGATACGGAGCTGAAGTATGTTGATTCCGTATTGGAATGGTTGAGACACTCTTGCAAGAACTGCAAGGGTGTTTTTTAATGATAGGGGACAAGCGTCACAGTATAGAAGGGAGTGTGTAATGGACAGAGAACAGCTGGAAAAGAGAAAAAAAGTAATCGAAGATCTGATGCATGATAAGACCTATGTGCCCATGAAGCTGAAAGAGCTTGCCATGCTTCTCGGCGTATCCAGGGAGCAGCGCCACCTCCTGACGGAGGTCTTGGACGAGCTTTTGCGGGAAGGTAAGATAGAGGTTTCAAAGAGAGGGAAATACCAGGTGGCGAGAGCCGTTCTTCTGACCGGAACCTTCCGGGCAAATCCAAGAGGATTCGGATTTGTGGAGGTGGAAGGGCAGGAGGATATCTTTATTCCGGAAGAAGGGATCCGGAATGCCTTCCACGGAGATACGGTTCAGGTTTCTGTCATGCCGAAGGGAAGCGGCAGGAGAAAGGAAGGAGTGATCGTCCGCGTTCAGGAGAGAGGGACCAAGGAAATCGTGGGAACTTACCAGCAGAGCAGGAATTTTGGCTTTGTGGTGCCGGATAATCAGAAATTTCTGAAGGATATTTTCATCCCCATCGAGTATTCCAGAGGGGCTGTCAATGGCCATAAGGTGTTGGTGGAGATTACCGATTATGGAAGCCAGGAGAAAAAGCCGGAGGGAAAGGTCAAGGCGATCATTGGGCATATCCATGATCCGGGAACGGATATTCTGTCCCTGGTATACGCCTATGACCTGCCTTATGAATTTCCTGAGAAGGTACTGAATCAGGCAGAGCGCCTGAACCGTCCGATCATTCCGAAGGATCTGGAGGGACGGACAGATCTGAGGGATCTGTTGATGGTGACCATAGACGGGGAAGATGCCAAGGATCTGGACGATGCGGTATCCCTGACCATGGAGGGGGAAACGTACCGTTTGGGCGTGCATATCGCGGATGTGAGCAACTATGTCCAGGAGAACAGTGCACTGGACCGGGAGGCATTGGAACGCGGAACCAGCGTGTACCTGGCGGACCGGGTGATTCCCATGCTGCCTCACGCACTGTCCAATGGGATCTGCTCTTTGAATGCAGGAGTAGACCGATTGGCGTTAAGCTGTCTGATGGAGTTTGACAGCAAAGGGAATATGCTGGGACATCAGATTGTGGAATCGGTCATCCGGGTTGACCAGAGAATGAGCTATTCCCAGGTAAAGAGGATCCTGACAGACCAGGATGAGGCGGAGAGAGCGGCGGCAGGCGAGGTTGTCCCCATGCTGGAAAAAATGGCGGAGCTTGCCGGAATTCTCCGGAAAAAGAGGCATCAGCGTGGTTCCATCGATTTTGATTTTCCGGAAGCCAAGATCTCTCTGGATGAAAAGGGTCGCCCCATAGACATCAAGCCCTATGAACGCAATGTGGCGACAAAGCTGATTGAGGATTTCATGTTGATTGCCAATGAGACCGTGGCGGAAGATTATTACTGGCAGCAGGTACCGTTTCTGTACCGAACCCATGAGACACCGGATCCTGAGAAGGTCAAGGGACTGAAGCAGTTTCTCTCAAATTTTGGATATCATATCCGTACCAATTCTGAGGAGATTCATCCCAAGGAGATTCAGAAGCTCCTTTCCAGGATCGAAGGTTCTCCGGAAGAAGATCTGATCAGCCGGCTGACACTCCGCAGCATGAAGAGGGCGAAGTACAGCCCGGAATGCATCGGGCATTTTGGGCTGGCAGCCCGCTATTACTGCCATTTCACATCGCCGATACGCCGGTATCCGGATCTGCAGATCCACAGAATCATCAAGGACTGTCTCCGCGGCAGGATGGATGACAGACGGGCGGAGCATTACGAAGGGCTGCTTCCCAAAGTGGCGGAGCAGAGCAGTGACAGAGAGCGGAGAGCGGAAGAGGCAGAAAGGGAGACGTTAAAGCTCAAGAAGGCGGAATACATGGAGGCTCATATCGGAGAAGTCTTCGAGGGAATCATTTCCAGTATTACATCCTGGGGGATTTATGTGGAACTGCCCAATACGGTGGAAGGACTGATCCATGTAAGCCGTCTGTATGATGACCGCTATTATTATAGAGAAGATACGTTTGAAATGTACGGCGCAGACACCGGCAAGGTGTATAAGCTGGGACAGAAGATAAGGATACGGGTGGCAGACGCCGATAAGGAAAGCCGGACCGTCGATTTCGAGCTGGCAAGAGGGGAGGACGAGAAGGAATGGGAAAAGAATCCGTCAAATTGATCGCAAACAACAAGAAGGCGTATCATGATTATTTTATAGATGAGACCTACGAGACAGGGATTGCCCTCCACGGGACGGAGGTGAAGTCTCTTCGGATGGGAAAATGCAGCATCAAGGAATCCTTTATCCGGGTGGAACATGGAGAGGTCTTCGTATATGGGATGCACATCAGCCCCTATGAGAAGGGAAATATTTTCAACAAGGATCCGCTGCGTGTGAAGAAGCTCTTGATGCACCGCTATGAGATCAATAAGATCAGCGGAAAGATCAAGGAAAAGGGATATACCTTAGTGCCCTTGAAGGTTTATTTCAAAGGCAGCCTGGTAAAGGTGGAGATCGGTCTGGCGAGAGGAAAGAAACTCTACGATAAGCGTCAGGACATCGCCAAAAAAGACCAGAGAAGAGAGGCAGAGAAGGAATTTAAGGTAAAAAATCTGTACTAGAGGAGGAACCATGATCCCAAAAGATAAAGAGGAACTGAGAAAGCTGGTGACAGACACCACGCTGGAAACCTATGAGGAGCTGACGCCTCAGCTGATTTACCTGCTGAATGAAACCAAAAAAAAATCCAGACCTGACGGAAGGTCAGAAAACGGACGAGATTCTTCTGGATATGATCGGTTATGTCAAGTCCTGTACCAATGAGATTATCATCGAGGTACTCGCCAAAATTCTGGATGTGGAGGAACCTGGGCATACGCATGAGCATGGTCAGGGAGAAAAATAGAAAACTGCCTTGACAGAGTGGGGAATCTTTCATATAATAACTTAGAATCGTCTGTTGACCGTACACTTTCATCAGGGGTTGTACTGGTTTCGACGGGGGTTTTGAAGTTGAGGAAGCCATCTGCGGGCCGGGACCGCATCAGCAAACCGGACCTTAAAATTAAACGCAGACGAAAATTACGCGTTAGCAGCTTAATTGCTGCTTGTCGGTCTTGAGCTGCTCACCGCTTGAGTCACCGGCATCAAATCTGGTGAGGCACTTTTGTTCCAAAGCTTTGCGGAATAAAAAGATTTTATGAAGCTACTAAAGCTGTAAGCCTGTCATTTGGCGTACAGTGGAGGGAATGTCAAAGAAATGACTGTGATGGGAGATGCCGCAATGAATAGGCTTTCGGACAGGGGTTCGATTCCCCTCAGCTCCATAAAAGGAAAGCGCTGTGACAATCCGTTTTCGGATCACCACAGCGCTTTTACTTGTTCCCGTCATTTGAAGCCCAAGAACGAAACGAATGTTTGATGGGCTTTCAGTTTAGCCTGACCTGCCAGAATTTCGTAATACGGGTCGTTGGGTGTTGTCTCCTTTGGAATGAAGCGATCAGATTTCAAACGGCGGCAAGGTTTCTTGCCTTTCACCTGCCGTTTGAAGTCCCAATCCCGAATGAAAGAAAATACTGGAGGAACCAGGATGGCTAACACAAGTACGATGATAAACCATGCCAGTGCTGACATAAGTCATTCCTCCTTTCTCCCTAATTGTTAAGTTTATTCTGGCATAAATATCTGAAAATGTCAATAGAAACGTCAAAAATTCAGATAAAATTAAGGCTTTTGCGTTTAATAGTTTTTAGCCTGTACCTGGAAATATGCCTTTGGATGTGCGCAGACCGGACATACCTCAGGCGCTTCTTTGCCCACATGGATATGACCACAGTTGGAGCACTGCCAGATCACCACATCTTCCTTGATGAAGACACGGTTTCCTTCAATATTCTCCAGAAGTTTGCGATATCTCTCTTCATGCTCCTTCTCGATTTTCCCAACCTCCTCGAAAAGGTAGGCAATATGATCGAAGCCTTCCTCGCGGGCAGTCTTTGCGAAAGAGGCATACATATCGGTCCATTCATAATTTTCTCCGGCGGCAGCATCCTTCAAATTGGTAACGGTATCCTGGATACCATCGTGGAGCAGCTTGAACCAGATCTTGGCATGTTCTTTTTCATTGTCAGCAGTTTCCTGGAAAAGATTGGCGATCTGTACGTAACCTTCCTTCTTTGCCTGGCTGGCATAGTATGTGTACTTAGTACGTGCCTGGCTTTCGCCGGCAAATGCAGTCAGCAGGTTCTGTTCAGTTTTAGAGCCTTTTAATTCCATATTCAATACCTCCTATGATAATAAAATTGTTATAAAATAATAATAATTACTGATATTGAAATATTAACATAGATAAAGAAAAATGTCAATGAATATTTGAAATAGATCGAAAAAAACGAAGGGAAATCGTTGAAAATTACAGAAAAAGAGGGGATAAAGGCAGTGTGACAAAAGAATTGTCATAAATGGCACACCAATAGTAAAAATAGGTATAGCCATTTTCAAAGAAAAGTGGTAAAATGAGGGCATGGTTTATACCAAATAATTTAAGGAGGAAGAGAGAAATGAAAAAAGTTCTCAAGGGCTTTATGGTTGTCATGATGCTGTCTCTGTTCTTTGGAATGGGAAGCCAGGCGGCCGTAAGGAGAGTCTCAGTCGGCAAGGTGACACAGCTTCGCATTAAGGCTTCTCACAAAGTGAAGAGAAAACCCTGCTACCACATTTATATTGGCAAGGGATGCGTGAACAGAGTCACCCTGAAGACTACGGTGAAAACCACAGGAAGAAGCAGCAAAGCGGTAACTTACAGATCCAGCAACAGAAAGATTGCAACGGTTAGTTCCAAAGGCCGCGTATACTTCAAGAAAGCAGGGCAGGTTCGTATTTACATAACCTCCAAAGCTAATCCGAAGAAGCAGACTTCTGTTCGTTTCCTGGTTCGCAAGATCACAAGAAGAGTAAAAAAGATTACTCCGTCTGTGGATACCCTGCAGCTTCAGGTAGGCGAGAGCAAGAAAGTGAAATTCACTATCTCTCCGAGAAACGCCAGCATGAAAAACATGATCGTGAAGAGCAGAAACACGAAAGTAGCCACCATTAAGGACAACACGATTACAGCAGTTGCTCCTGGAAAAGCTACGATTGTTGCGAAAGCTGTTGACGGAAGCGGAAAGTACACCAAGATTGTGGTAACCGTTAGAGCAGCCAGTGAAGAACCGGATGTAGATACAGGTAAGATTACTGCGGATACCAAATTCCCGGTAAATGCAACCGTATCTGTAAGTGATAAAGCCGGCTTCCAGAGCGTGATGAATGGTCTGGTTGGCGAGCTGTTCACCAACAATTACATTCCGACTTATGCTCAGGACTTCACAGTAAATGGAATTACCTACAAGATGTCCAAAGATGGTCTGACGGCAACGGATGCATCCGGCAAGGCTGTAGATCCGATGAACCTGCTGAATGGAACATTTACGGATGTCCAGATCAATAACATCGATTCCAAGAAGACCGAGCAGGTAATCCTTGGATTGAACAAGGCAACCAAGAACTTGAAGACAACCTACAAATTCCCAGGTGCGACTACCATCAAATCTACAGATGGCACCACCAATCTGGTACTGTCTGAGATCACAGTATCCAGTGCAGGGATGACCTTCAAGGCTGATGGAAAGACCGCAAGTGCACAGATCACTGACAGCGGCAGAATTAAGATCACCAACTGCCCAGAACTGGTTGACTTCCTGAAAGCAGCCAGCAATGGTATTATTGCATAAGGAATCGGCAGTATCGGTATAGTTAAATGGGATACAGAGGTACGTTTCGTATCTCTGTATCTTGTTGCAAAGGGG
Source organism: Candidatus Limivivens merdigallinarum (assembly GCA_018713105.1). Taxonomy (GTDB): domain Bacteria; phylum Bacillota; class Clostridia; order Lachnospirales; family Lachnospiraceae; genus Limivivens; species Limivivens merdigallinarum. The sequence continues at coordinate 13,328 of DVFT01000005.1, forward strand.
AAAAAATGAAAAAAATGCAGTTACTAGCTGTCAGTACCATGACTTTGTTCTTGGCAATGAATCTTCCGGTTCTGGCAGGCAATATAAATTCCTACGAAGCAGCGTTGATCGAGGAAGCCAGTGGAACATTCGAGTACGGCGGGAAACTTTACAAGGCAAAGGAACAATATTTAAGTCAGCTGCGGGCAAAGTTTTCGGAGGATGACGTGGATCTTACCGAGGAACAGGCTGCGGAGCTTCGTGCCATGATGTATGACAGTGTGGCGGAGGGTGTCAGTGAGGGAATCCTGGCTGTACAGGAAAACATACAAACAGAGCCGGAACAGGAAGAGACAGATGGTAGTTCCTCTGTAATCGATGAGGAAAAGCGGTTTATAAGTGGACAGGAGGAAGAAGAATCCTCCGATAGTACAGCGATGACCGATGATCCGGGAGGGGAGAAGACTGGGACGGCGGTCAATGAGAATGACCTGGAAAACAGTCAAGTATCTTCGGAATCTGCGGAGCCCGAGGTAACGGAGAAAGCTGCCGAGACGAAAGAAGAAAGCACATCGGTGAAATCAAATGCGGCAGACCAGGAGATGGAAGGTGATTCTGAATCCAGAGAAGCTTCTCCGGCATCAGAGGTTTCAGGGAAAGAAGCAGATAGGACGTTTGCATCCAGCCGGTTGGCGAAAACGAACCACAGTATTCTGCCTGTAGCAGCAGCGGTGATTTTGGCGATCTTGGCGACTGCAAGTGTTTTGTATAGACAGATCAGAAAGAAAAAAATTAGAATATTAGCGGAGCAAATAAAAACTCTTACAGAGGTTCACTGCCATATTTTGCCTCATGTGGATGACGGTGCCAAGGATTTAGAAATGGCTTTGAAAATGATTGAGGAAGAGTATCAGCAGGGAGTAAGGAGAATAATTGCAACCCCGCATTATCATATCGGTTATTATAAGAAAGAATTTTCAGAGCTTTGTACCGTTTTTGAAAAGCTAAAGGAAAGAGCAAAGGAGAACTATCCGGATCTGGAGCTTGCGCTGGGCAATGAGATTTTTTACAGTGCCGGCGTGCTGCAACATCTGGAGGAGGGAAAGGCTGGAACATTAGCTGGAACGAGGTATGTTTTGGTCGAATTTCGGACAGACGACTCTTGGAGACATATACAAGAGGCATTGACTACACTTCTCCGTGCCAGATACATACCTGTTGTAGCGCATGTAGAGCGTTACCGTAATGTAATAGGAGATAAGGCACACATGGAGGAGATGGGGCAGATGGGAGTGCTCCTTCAAATGAATTTTTCGAGTGT
>DVFT01000062.1 GCA_018713105.1 Candidatus Limivivens merdigallinarum
CCGGAGCAGAAAAAGTCCCTGGTCTGTATCACAAAAAAACGCACCCCTTGTTTTGCGGGTGCACTTTACATTGATTGGATATTGCTCCAATATACTCAATTCGTAATCCTGCATATTACCGTCCCCTGCACATTTCCAATATCATGTTCTGTTTAATGTATGACAGCGGAAACGGTAATATGCCTGTTCTCTTTTTACTTCTTTTTCTCTTCTGCCAGTTCCAAAAGCCTGCTCTTCTCGTTGAGCTGCGGATCTTCGATCACCGCCTCCAGCAGGCTCTCCAGCACCACGCCCAGCTCTTTCCCCGGCCGAAAGCCCGCCTCGATCAGGTCCCGGCCGTTGACGGCCAGGTCCTTGAGCGTGACGCACTCCTGCCTGGCCAGGCTCTGCCTGTAGAGTGCTTCCACTCCGTCTATATCTGCCAGCTTCTCCTCCCTGAGATAGGTACTCTGGGCCAGCACATCCGCCCGGCGCACCTCCAGGTACAGAGGGAACAGATCCAGACCGATCCGGTTCATGGCTCTCCTGACATATTTTCCCTGGACCGGCATCCGGTAATCGTGGTAGCGCACCAGGACCGCCACTTTCCTCTGGGTCTCATTGTCAAACTTCAGCCTGCGCATCACGTCCCTGGCGATCTCCTCGCTGCGCAGGGCGTGCTTCTTAAAATGCGCGACTCCCTCCTCATCCACGGTCTTCAGGTCCGGCTTTCCCATATCATGGAACAGCATGGCAAGCCGCAGCACCCTGTCCGGCCGCACGTTTAAAAGGGCGTGGAGAGTGTGCTCCCCCACCGTATACATGTGGTGGGGCGTCTCCTGGGACGTGTCCATGATCCGGTCAAACTCCGGCAGGAACCAGGCGGTGATCCCCAGCTCCCAGGCGGTCCGCAGCATATCCGGCCGTCCGGACAGAAGGATCTTCAGAAGCTCCGTCTGGATCCGCTCGGCGCTGATCTTCTGCAGGGTGGGGGCCAGCGCCTCCATTCCTTCCCGGGTCTCCTCCTCCAGCCGGAAGCCCAGCTGGGCCGCAAAGCGCACGCCCCGAAGGATGCGCAGGGCATCCTCACTGAACCGCTCCCTGGCATTACCCACACAGCGAATCACTCCCCGCTCCAGATCCTCCATGCCGCCGAAGATGTCCACCAGCCCCTCCTCATCGCTGTAGGCCATGGCATTGATGGTAAAGTCCCGGCGCAGCAGGTCATCTTTCAGGTTCCTCGTAAAAGTCACCTCTTTGGGATGCCTGCTGTCCTCGTAGGCCCCGTCGATCCGGTAGGTGGTCACCTCGAACCCCTCCCCGTCCAGGAGCACGGTCACTGTCCCGTGCTGGATCCCTGTGTCAAAAGTCCGGGAAAACAGCTCCTTTGTCTGCTCCGGCGTGGCGGAGGTGGTGATGTCCCAGTCCTCCGGCTCCCTGCCCAGGAGACTGTCCCGGACGCAGCCGCCCACCGCCCAGGCCTCAAAGCCGGCGGCTCTCAGCGTGCCAATGATCTCTTTCACTTTCTCCGGCATGGATATATGTGTCTGTCTGACGCCATTCATATCTATCAGTCCTTTAAAATCTATTTTCGTGTATATATCATAGCCCATTTCCTGTTTCAGGCGCAAGATGAGGGTGTCGCAAAATCATCAGATTAGGTGATGGAGCGATGCCCTCGCTCTATTTAAAGAAAAAACGGAAGAGATTCCACTTTGTTTTGTGGATTACTTCCGTTTTTTGGCGTACTTTAATAAAACTACTTAGTTTCTGTTTGATTAAGCAGATTTCTTCACTGGAAACAGATGGTTTCCGGTTCGGTCATTCTGTATTTTAGCGTGAAGTTTGTTGAGATTATAGCCCATACTCAATAAAAGAATCTCCAGTTTTACTTTGGTTTTTCCACGGAGTAAAAATCTTTGAAATTCATAGTCGTTTTTCAGGACTCCAAATGCTCCCTCCACCTGTATCGAACGGTTCATCCGGTATAGGATCCCGGTTTCGCTCAGGATGTTTTCATAGGATTCCTGTCGTTTCTCCAAAAAACTTTTGGATACATACAGCCGTTTGTTACCTTTTGCTTTCGTACATTTCTCTTTATAAGGACAGTCCGTACAATCTTCGCATTCGTAGACGGTTTCTTCTGATTCATAACCGCTCTTACTTTTTTTCTTTTTCAGGAAGAGCGGCTGCAGTTTCTTACCAGCATGGCAGATATAGGTATCTGTCTTGTCATCATACGTCATGTTTTCCCGTTTACTGATATCCTTTTTAAAACTTCTCTTTTTCCATTTCTCATATGTCTGCGGTTTGATATAAGGCTTTTGTTTTTGGTCTCTCAGATAGCTGTAGCCTTCTTCACTTTCATATCCTGAATCTGCTGTCACGCTTGGATAACGGAACCCCAGTTTTTCTTCCATTCTCTTTAAAAAAGGGACCAGCGTCCATACATCATTCCGATCCTGAAAAATATCTGTCGCGACAATATATTCGCTGTCCACTGCGATCTGTACGTTATATCCCGGCTTCAACTGGGCATTCCGCATATGGTCATCCTTCATATGCATGAATGTGGCGTCCGGATCCGTCTTACAATAATTATTCCGTCCCCGGAAGCTGGCCGTATGCCAGTCGTAGATGGTCTGCCGTTCCAGAAAACGTTGGAACAGTTCCAGATATTTCTGGTTCCGGCTTTTCCGTTTCCCTCTTCCATGGACAAAAACGGTATGCTGTTCTTTACAGATCTGTTCCAGAAACCGACAGATTCTCTGAAGATCCTGTGTTCTTGTTTCTTCCGTTACAGAAAAACTCTGTAGATACTCCTGGTTCAGAAGAGCTACGGCTTCCTGTACTTTCTGGAACATTTTTGTTTCCCATTTCCCTACGGATTTTTTCCAGACAAAGGTATATTTGTTTGCGCATGCCTCCAGTTTTGTCCCATCAATAAAAACGGTTTCCTTAGACAGCTCGCCCGCATTTTTCAGTCTCTTTACCATTTGATAGAAGAGATCTTCACAGGCATCCGCCAGGAATCCGGTACGGAAACGTGCGATCGTGCTGTGGTCAGGTGCTTTCTGCCCGGCGAGCAGCCACATAAAGTTGATATCTCGTCTGCATGCCGTTTCAATTTTTCTGGATGAATAAATGTTCTGGGAATAAGCATAGGTCAGGATCTTGAACATGGTCTTAGGATCCACTGCCGGATTTCTGCCTTTGGCAGAGTAAGCCTGATACAGCAAGCTGTAATCCAATCCCTCCAATTCGTGGCTCAGCAGTCGGACAGAATCATCATCAGGAATCAAACCTTCCAAATTTAATGGCAAAACCAGTTGATAAGGCTCGCCGAATTCGATATAATTTTTATGGTATTTTTGGTTA
>DVFT01000063.1 GCA_018713105.1 Candidatus Limivivens merdigallinarum
GTTTCGATTTTCTTTCGAAATCCCTTATAAAGTCTGTATAAATCGACCGAAAGCCTCTCTTCCCTCCTTGGTGCACTTGTATACACCGGCATCCTCCAGAACCTTGGTGAAGGTAATTCCTACTTCCTTTCTGAGAATTTCATCAATATTCTCTGCATTGATATCCTCATAATTCGGCAGGAAGCTCTCTACCCAGTCGGCATGTTTCACGATGTCTTCGTTGGAACGGATATCCTTCTTGTTCAGGATATACTCTTTGAGAAGCTCCAGCTCGTGCTTCAGGCGCGCCGGAAGGATGGCAAGCCCCATGACTTCGATCAGACCGATGTTTTCCTTCTTGATATTGTGGTATTCCGGATGCGGATGATATACGCCCAAGGGGAATTCCTCTGTGGTGATATTGTTTCTGAGCGCCAGATCCAGTTCAAAGGTATCCTCCACCTTCCTGGCAATGGGAGTGATCGTATTATGGGGCTCCCCGTCGGTTTCTGCGTAGATAAATGCTTCCTCGTCGGTATAGCCTCTCCATGCGTTCAGGATATGCTCTGCCAGGTCAATCAGGCGTTTCTCGTCCTTGTGGCGGATACGGATGACGGACAGCGGCCATTTTACAATGCCTGCCTCCACATCCTCAAATCCCGGGATCGTGAAATGCTGCTCGATGGGCGCCTTTGCCATGGCAAAGGTATAGTTGCCGCCCTGATAGTGGTCATGGCTTAAGATCGAGCCGCCCACGATGGGAAGATCCGCGTTGGAGCCCAGGAAATAATGGGGGAACAGCTTGATGAAATCGAAAAGCTTCACAAAGGTCTGTCTCTCGATCTTCATCGGCACATGCTCGCCGCAGAGCACGATGCAGTGCTCATTGTAGTATACATAAGGGGAATACTGGAATCCCCACTCGCTGTCGTTGATCCGGATGGGAATGATCCTGTGGTTCTGGCGTGCCGGATGGTTCAGACGGCCTGCATAGCCTTCATTCTCCCGGCAGAGCAGGCATTTGGGATAGCCGCTCTGTTTCGCCAGCTTCGCCGCCGCGATGGCTTTGGGATCCTTCTCCGGCTTAGACAGGTTGATGGAAATATCAATGTCGCCGTAAGCGCTTGGAACACTCCAGCGGATATCCTTCTTGATGCGGTAACGGCGGATATAGTCGGAATCCTGGCTCAATTTGTAATAGTAATCCGTGGCCTCCCTGGGAGATTTCTCGTAGAGCTCCCAGAACTTTTCACTCACGGCCGCCGGACGGGGAACCAGGCAGTTCATCAGCCTGGTGTCAAAAAGATCCCGGTAAGCGATGCTGTTCTCCTTCAGCACACCGCTCTCTGCCGCATAGTCCAGAAGATTTGTAAGGATCTCCTCCAGTTCCTCTTCCTTAACGGAAACGTCCGCCCTGGCGGAGGGCTCATACTCTTCCTCCCCGAACATTTCCAACAGCTGATTCCTGGAATAGATGTTCTCTTCCTTGGGAGTCAGTCCCTGGCAGATGCCGTACTGCACCAGCCTGTCGATATTTTCATATAAAACTGATTTTTCCATTGTCCTACCTCCCAATTATTCCCAGATACCTGCGCCGTCTCCGATCTCTACCACGTAGAAATCCGCTTTATAGCCGATGGTGCTCTCATAGACCGTTCCCACCTGGCGGATAAAATTATCCACACAGTCCGTTTTTACGATACTCACGGTACAGCCGCCAAAGCCAGCGCCCGTCATACGGGATCCGACCACGCCGTCCGCCTTCCATGCCTCTTCCACCAGAGTATCCAGTTCTTTGCCGGTCACCTCATAGTCGTCGCGGAGCGAAATGTGGGACGCGTTCATCAGCCGTCCGAATTCTTCCACATCACCATGTTTCAATACTTCCACAGCACGCTTGGTCCGCTGGTTTTCGTAGACGGCATGGCGTGCCCTTCTTTGGCGTACTTCATCTTTGATGGCATCTTTGTGCGCCTCGAACTCCTCCTCCGTCAGGTCCCCCAGGGTCTTGATATCTACCACTTTCTGAAGCTCAGAAAGAGCCGTCTCGCACTCTGCCCTTCTTTCATTGTACTTGGAATCCCCAAGCCCTCTCTTCTTGTTGCTGCATGCGATGACGATCTTCATGCCGTCAAGCTTGATGGGTGCATACTCGTATTCCAGGTTGCTGGTATCCAGATAAATGGCATTGTCCTTCTTTCCCATGGAAATTGCGAACTGATCCATGATACCGCAGTTTACACCGTTGAAATGATTCTCCGCATACTGTCCGAACAGGGCGATGTCGATGTTGGATACGCCCTCGATGCCATACAGGTCACGGATCGCCACAGCGGTCAGCATATGTACCGATGCGGAAGAGGAAAGCCCGGATGCATCCGGGATGGTTCCGTAAATCAGCATGTCAAAGCCAGCGTCGATCTTGTGCCCTTTCTCAATGAAAGTCCAGACCATGCCCACGGGATAGTTGCTCCATCCAGCTTCCTTCTTTGGCTTCAGATCATTCAGATCCCCTTCAAGGACTCCCGCATCCGGAAAATTCACGGAATAGAAACGCATTTTGGAATCCGTCCTCTTTCGGAACACGCCGTAAGTGCCGATGGTAAGGGCACAGGGAAATACGTGCCCGCCGTTGTAGTCGGTATGCTCCCCGATGAGGTTCACCCGTCCCGGCGCAAAGTAGGTGCGAAGCTCCCCGCCTGCTCCGTAGATTTCGTTAAATTTACTGATCAGTTCCTGTTTCATATGGATAACTCCTCCTTCTATTTTACGGCTCCTCGTAGAGAATTTCCGTGTGGTTTTCGAAGAAACCTTCCGCGGAACCGTTGGCTTCGATGATTTGCGGGCTTTTCCAGGTAAAGGTAAACTCTGCTTCCACCAGTCCGTCATAGACAAACCTCATCCGGTTCTCCCCGATGATCGTGGCGATCCCTTTCTCCTGAAGAGGAAGGTAATCACCGTCAGAAACCCGCATCATGCCTACGGTAATCTCCGCCTGATTGCCGGAGATGGAATCAATGGTCAGCTCTACCCAGTCCCGGTTGTCACCACTCTGGTACTTCTGGTCGGAATAGTAGGAGCGGTATTTTCCATTCTGATAAATAAGGCTGGTATCAAAGGCAGTGGTTCTGATGGTATAGCTCTTGTTGGCGCTGTATTTTTTCCCGGAGAGATTCTGGGCTGCCTTTACCTTGGTGCCGTTCTTGGGGCTTAAAATTTTCTTTTTCCAGGTGCCGTCGCTGCCTACACGGACATAGTATTTCTTTTTGCCAATGGTGATGCGGATCTTCTTGCCCTGTGTACCGGTACCCTGAAGAGTATTGGTAATATTGTCAAATTTCGTGATTGCAAAACTTCTCTTTGTCTTTACGGAAATGACCTTTTTCACCTTCGCCTTTTTCCCTTTGTAAAGGGTGACGGTCACCTTGCTGCCTGCCTTTGGTTTTGCGATACGGATCTTAAAGGTTCCCTTTTTGTTTACCTTGGCGGATTTGGTCTTGCCGTTTACTTTTACCTTGACGGTGGTGTTCGGCGTTGCCTTTCCGGTAATGTACTTTGATGTCTGGTAAACCGCATCCACAGAACGGATCCGGTAGTTTACGGCAGCCTCATTCTCCTGGGCAGGAAGAATCAGAAAGACTGCCAGGAGCAGCAGCACGGCTGCAAACACAGTTCTCTTTTTCACAATAATTCCTCTCTTTCCTGGTTGATTCTTTTTCTCTGTACCCGGCAGCTTCGTCTCCATGGCAAAGTCTGTCTGCACTTTGGTTCATTGTACCACACCTCATTGCCGGTTACAATTCTTTTACCCTTATTTTCCGATATTCCATGGGCGTCATGTGGAATTTTTTCTTAAACAGACGGTTAAAATAAGAAATATTGGAAAACCCGCTGTCAATGGCGATCTCCAGCACATCCCTGGAGGTCATGGCAAGGAAGCGGGCAGCCCTGGTGAGCCGGTAATCGTTGAGATACTGGACGAAGGATTTGCCCATGTTTGCCTTGAAAAATTTCATAAAGTGGGACTGGCTGAAGCCCAATGCCTTCGCCATCTCCTCCACCGTCAGATCCTCGCGGTAGTCCTTCTCGATTTTCTGCAGGATCAGCTTGATCCTCTCCATCGCCTTCCGGTTCTCCTTGCTTTTCTCCACCCCGTCGTTGCCGAACAGGTGGAAAAAAAACTGGAACAGATATCCCTTCACCGCCAGCTGATACGCCTTGGGGCGGAATTCACAGAGCCGGTCCATCTGCTCAATGCAGTCCCGCATTCTCCCGTGGAAAGGACGGCTTCCGTCGATCCAGGGAGAATAACTCTTCGTCCCCTCCAGGAAACTCTGGAAAAATTCCATGGTACAGGCGTCCCCCTCCTCCGCAAACAGGATCTTGGCGTCAAAGAGGATGTTCTCATACTCCATGGTCTCCTCCCCGTCCTGGGCAATGGAGTGGAGGATCCCTGGCATCACCAGGACGATCTCCCCGGCGCGGACCCTCCTCTTCTCCAGATTCACCGTCACGATTCCCTGTCCCTTCTTGATCACGATGAACTCCGTCTCATTGTGCCAGTGGAGCGGCACGCCCTCAAAATCCAGGGGGATGGAACAGAGATAGGTATTATATGGGAAAAAAAGATCCGTGTGCTGTTTGTTTTCCTGAAAATCCTCATAGCGGCTCATGGATACTGTCCTCCTCGGATTGCTAATACGTCTTCATTATGATAGGATTGTACAATAAAAGGATAGAATATGGCAAGACTTTTCGAAGAAATCACTTTATAATACTATCGAACAATACGACGAACTACTTTTTTAAGGAGGTTTATCATGAAATTTGAGGCTTTTGTACAGAAACGCCTGAGCAAGAGTATTTCTGCTTGTTCTGACCACGATTTGTATTTTTCATTGCTGGACTACACCAAGGAACTGACAGCTAAAAAGGAAACCCCGGCTACTGAGAAGAGAAAGCTTTACTATATTTCCGCCGAGTTCCTGATCGGAAAACTTTTGTCCAACAACCTGATCAACCTTGGCATTTATGATGAGATTGATAAAGTCCTGAAAGCAAATGGCAAATCTCTCTCCGCTATCGAAGAGGTGGAGCCGGAGCCTTCCCTTGGAAACGGCGGGCTTGGACGTCTTGCCGCCTGTTTTTTGGATTCCATCGCGACCTTAGGGCTTCCAGGGGACGGCATCGGGCTGAACTATCACCTGGGACTGTTCAAGCAGGTCTTTGAGGACCATCTCCAGAAGGAGACCCCCAATCCCTGGATCGAACCGGATTCCTGGCTGAACAAAACGGATGTCAGCTACAAGATCGCCGTCGGAAATTATATCCTCACTTCCCGTCTGTATGACATCGATGTGATCGGATATGAAAACCGTGTCAATAAGCTGCACCTGTTCGACATCGAGTCCATCGATGAAAATATCGTAGAAACCGGCATCTCCTTTGACAAGACCGATATCCAGAAGAACCTGACTCTGTTCCTGTATCCCGATGACAGCGATGACAACGGCAGGCTGCTGCGTATCTACCAGCAGTATTTCATGGTCAGCAACGGCGCCCGCCTGATCCTGGACGAATGTGTGAAACGAGGCAGCAACCTTCACGACCTGGCTGATTATGCCGTGATCCAGATCAACGACACCCATCCTACCATGGTGATTCCGGAACTGATCCGCCTTCTGATGCTGAAGGGAATCCATTTCCATGAGGCAGTGGAGATCGTCAAGAAAACCTGTGCTTACACCAACCACACGATCCTGGCAGAAGCCCTGGAAAAATGGCCCATGCATTATCTGGACCAGGTCGTTCCGCAGCTGGTTCCCATTATCTCCGCCCTGGACGACATGGTCCGCAGGACCTATGAGGATGAGTCCGTCTACATCATCGACCAGAACAACCTGGTGCATATGGCACATATTGATATCCACTACGGCTACAGCATCAACGGCGTGGCACAGCTCCACACCGAGATCCTGAAGAACAATGAGCTGAACAATTTTTACAACATTTATCCGGAGAAGTTCAACAACAAAACCAATGGAATCACCTTCCGCCGCTGGCTTCTCCATTGCAACCACGAGCTGGCTTCCTACATTGAATCCTTAATCGGAGACGGCTTCAAGACGAATTCTGAGGAGCTGGAAAAACTCCTTGCCTATACCGGCAACGAAAAGGTTCTGGATAAGCTGCTTGCCATCAAGCACGACAACAAGCTTGCGCTGAAGGAATATCTGAAGGAAACCCAAGGAATTGAGATCGATGAAAACTCCATCTACGATATCCAGATCAAGCGCCTCCATGAGTACAAGCGCCAGCAGCTCAATGTGCTGTACCTGATCCACAAATATCTGGAGATCAAGAAAGGCAACGTGCCTTCCACTCCGATCACCGCTATTTTCGGCGCGAAAGCCGCTCCGGCATATGTGATCGCCAAGGATATCATCCATGCGATCCTCTGCCTTCAGGAGATCATCAACAACGATCCGGTGGCAGGCAAATACCTGAAAGTCGTCATGGTGGAAAACTACAACGTGACCAAAGCAGAGAAACTGATCCCTGCATGCGATATTTCCGAGCAGATCTCCCTGGCAAGCAAGGAAGCTTCCGGTACCGGCAACATGAAATTCATGCTGAACGGCGCTGTGACCCTGGGAACCATGGACGGAGCCAACGTGGAGATCAGCCAGCTGGTTGGCAAAGACAATATCTACATCTTTGGTGCGTCCAGTGAGGAAGTCATCGAACACTATGAGAAAGCGGATTATGTTTCCAAGGACTACTATGATTCCGATGAGGATATCCGGAAGGCTGTAGACTTCCTGGTAAGCGATGAAATGCTGAAGGTTGGAAAGAAAGAGAACCTGAACAGGCTCTATAACGAACTGTTGAATAAAGACTGGTTCATGACGCTTCTGGATTTCGAATCCTACCGCAAGACGAAAGATGCGGCGCTGAAAGACTACGAAGACCGGAAATCTTTCGCAAAGAAAATGCTCGTGAATATCGGAAAAGCCGGATTCTTTTCATCCGACCGTACGATCATGGAATACAACAAAGACATCTGGCATCTGGGATAATGCACAATCCACTTATGGGGAGGCTCCTGCCGAAGCGGGAGACCTCCCCATTTTTTTCAGAACTGCCGCCTCTTTTCAGGGCTCTTCCACCAAAAAGCCCTTTTCTTTCAGCATTTTTTCAATCTCTTCCAGCGTCTCTTCGCTGTCAGCTTCCACGACATGCCAGTGATAATCAGAAGTAAGGTTCTTGAGAGGGCTGGATTTTCCCTTTTGGATATCCTCCAGAAATTTTTCTGCGGTCCTTCGGGACGTAACATTCAGCTCCGCCTCCAGATGCCCGTATACCTGATGCTCTACCATCACATTTTTCACCCTGCCTCCAAGGTCCACAATGACATACAGCTCTTCCCGAAGCTCCTCGTCCGTGTGGCAGACCTGAAAAACCCTGCTTACACTTTGCGGGGCGTTCAGAAGATACCCCCTGTTGGTGGAAATGATCTCATACCCTTTTGCACGGATCAGCGCCATGTCCTGTACGATGACCTGACGGCTGACTCCGAATTTTTCCGCCAGTTCCTTGCCGGACACCGGTCCTTTGCTATCTTTGATCGTATGAAAAACTGCGTTTCTCCGTTCCTTACCGGTCATGCTCTCGCCCTTTCCTACTGTATTTTACCGGTATTATACCACATGCAGGTTCTTTAAGGAAATATCCAAAATAGGCGCGGAATGGGTCAGGGCGCCGCTGGAGATGTAATCCACCCCTATCTGTTTTAGTCCGCTGATGTTCTCCTTGGTCACATTGCCGGAGCATTCCGTTTTGGCACGCCCGTTAATGAGCGCTACCGCTTCCTTCATCTCCTCCGGCGTCATATTGTCCAGCATGATGATATCGGCTCCTGCTTCCACTGCCTCACGCACCATTTCAAGGTTTTCTACCTCCACCTCAATTTTCCGGACGAAGGGGGCATATTCCTTTGCCATCCGGACTGCCCTCGCAACGCCTCCCGCCGCGCCGATATGGTTGTCTTTGAGGAGCACACCGTCGGAAAGGTTATAGCGGTGGTTATAACCCCCTCCCACGCGCACCGCGTATTTCTCAAAAATCCGCATGTTCGGGGTAGTCTTCCTGGTATCCAAAAGCTTGATTCCGCTGCCTTCCAGCAAGGCTGCCACCGAATGGGTATAGGTAGCGATGCCGCTCATCCGCTGGAGAAAATTCAGCGCCACCCTCTCCCCTGAGAGAAGCACCCGGATATCTCCCCGCACCTTTGCCATCAGCTGACCTTTCTTGACTTCATCGCCATCCTGGCAGTACGTCTCCACCTCTGTGGAATCGTCCAACAGCTCAAATACCCTGCGAAACACCATAAGCCCCGCCAGGATGCCGTCCTGCTTGCAGATCAGGTCCACCTCTCCCTGTACCCGTTCCTTCATCACCGCATTGGTGCTGACGTCCTCACTGGAAATATCTTCTTTTAAGGCTGCCTCGATCAGATGGTCTGCCTGCAGCTTCATTGTAATCTTGTTCATTGGTTTTCGTATCCTTTCTACTACAATATATTTATGGTTAATATCCCTTACAGCCAGGAAGGAATTATCCATCTTGTTGCTTAAGCTGTATCATGATGGAGCAATCGGTATGTCGGCTTCATAAATGAGCCAGTACACTAGGCGGATTCCCGGTTCCAGCCCGGTTCCTCTGAAGTTGGGCTTTCAGAAGTCTGTCCCAGGGAACTTGACCCTCCCGCCGCAATTTTGGCTGCCGCCCGTTTTGCGAACACCAGACTTTCCAAAAGGGAATTGCTGGCAAGCCTGTTGGCGCCGTGCACCCCGTTACAGCTGGTCTCCCCCGCCGCGTACAGGTGCTCCATGGATGTCCTGCTGTCCGAATCCACCCAGATTCCGCCCATGAAATAGTGCTGTGCCGGGACAACCGGAATACATTCTTTTGTCACATCGTAGCCCTCCTCCAGGCAATGCTGGTAGATATTGGGGAAATGCTTCAGGATCTTTTCCCTGCCGATCGCCTCCATGGAAAGCCAGACAAACTTGGTTCCATCCTTTTTCATCTGCTCCTGGATCGCCTTGGTCACGATATCCCTGGGATTCAGCTCATTGGTAAATCGCTTCCTATGTTTATCATAGAGTACGGCTCCCTCTCCCCGGACGGATTCCGAGATTAGGAAACGCCTGCCAGGCTTTTCCGAATACAGCGTCGTGGGATGGATCTGCACGTAGTCCAGGTGCTCAAGCCTGATGCCATGCTTTTTTGCAATTCTTAGGGCGTCTCCGATAAGGTGGGGAAAGTTGGTGGAATGTTCATACAGCCCGCCGATCCCGCCGGTCGCAAAGACCGTATCTCTTGCCCGGAATTCACAAGGCCCCAGTGTTTCACTGACGGCAAAAACTCCCTTGCATGTCCCTTGCTCTACCAGGATGTCCTCCATAGCAGTGTACTCAAAAATGCGGACATTTTCAAGCCTTTTGACCTGGTAAAGCAGCTTGCTGATAATCTCCCGCCCTGTGACGTCCTGATGGAACAGGATCCTTGGCTTGGAGTGCGCCCCTTCCCTGGTATAGACGAAGCTGCCGTCCTTCTGTTCAAACTCTACCCCGTAAGAAACCAGATCCCTGATGATCTCCTGGGAACTTCGGATCATGATCTCCACCGACTCTTTTCTGTTTTCATAATGCCCCGCCCGCATGGTATCTTCAAAATAACTCTCATAATCCTCTTCATCCCTCAGCATACAGATCCCTCCCTGTGCCAGGAAAGAATCGCTGCTTTCCACGTCTGATTTGGTCAGCATGATGATCTGCCTGTCAGACGGCAGGTTCAAAGCACAAAAAAGGCCTGCCACCCCGGTTCCTACGATCACCACGTCCGCGTTCATTCTTCTCATTTTCCTATCCTCTCTTTGTATCGCCCTGGCTCTCTTCCCGTTTATCGTCCAAGCTCCAACATGCGCTTCAGCGGTTTCTCGCAGGCTTTGATCATTTCTTCCGGCAAAACCACCTCGTTCTCCCCTGTCTTTAGGACATGGAGTATTTTTTCCAGTGTGACCAGCTTCATATCCCGGCAAACCGGCAGCGTCTCCGTGAAATAAAACTGCTTCCCGGGGGCGTTCTTTTCCAACTCATAGCGGACACCTTCTTCGGTACAAATGATAAATTCCGAATCCGCGCTTTTTCCCACATATTTGATGATTCCTGAGGTGCTGCCGATATGATCCGCCATCTTACGTATCTGCTCCGGGCATTCGGGATGTACCAGTATCTTCGCGTCAGGATGCTGTGCCTTCAGCCGTTCCACTTCCCCAGGAAGCATCCGCTCATGGATGGGACAGAAACCTTCGTTATACAAAAACTGCTTCTCCGGAACCTGCTCCGCCACATAGTGCGCCAGATTCCTGTCCGGGATAAAAAAGATCCGCTTATTGGGAAGCGCCCTCACAATATCCACCGCATTGGCAGACGTCACGCACACATCCGAATATTGCTTCAGCTCCGCCGTGGAGTTGATATAGCAGACCACCGCCAAATCCTCATACCTATCCCGCATCTTCTGGATCGTTTCCCGATCCGCCATATGAGCCATCGCACAGTCCGCCCTCCGATCCGGCATAAGAACCGTTTTGTCCGGATTCAGAATCTTGGCGCTCTCCCCCATAAAGGAAACCCCGCAGAATACGAGAACCCTCTCCTTTCGCGACACCGCCGCCTTACTGAGATAATAGGAGTCCCCGATATCATCGGCGATCTCCTGAACCTCTCCCGGCACGTAATAGTGTGCCAGAATCACCGCATCCTTTTTCCGCTTCCATTCCCTGATTTCTTCTGCAATCGTCATCTTTGCACCTCGCCCTAATTCATAACATCACACTTCTATCCTGCAGCGCAGCAAGCTGTGAAAACTTGAATGCCTTCTTGACAGCTGCCGCCATCGTCGAATTATGATTGTGTCAGTTCACTATTACAGCGTTCACAAATGACTGGACCACTCGCACAGAATACTTTTTGACCCGTGCAATCAGGACAGCAGGCAAGCGATTTGGTGCCGTTATTTGTGAAACGCTGTATTAGTATACCATATGAATTTACATGTGACAAGACAGATAAATTTACAAAAAAACATTTCATCCATACCCGAACAGCACTTCACGGGTATTTCGCTGCATCAAAAAAAGACTGTACAACCAGTCGCCTGATTGTACAGCCCTCTTTTTGTAATCATTCATTATAATGCGAAGTTCACAGAACTCATATTGCCGCCCTCTGCCACTGGTGCGGTGACATCATTCACATTCTGGGTATCGTCGATATGAAGAACGCTCTGCTGTTCTGTCTCAGTATCCTTCTGGATGGTCTTGAACTGGATCTGGATCGTTACGGTTCCATCCGGAGCCTTAATCTCCTGTCCATTCACGTTGAACGTTACGTCGTAAAAGGTATATACCGCATCCTCATTGACTCCGTATTTTGCCTCCGTAGCTCTCTTGGCTTCCTCATATTTCGGAGTGTTCGGCTGAAGCTTCTCCACCTTCATCTCGGTGTTCTCCGGAAGCTGTGCTGCCTCAGAAGCAGCTGCCGTAACAATCACCTCGGCATCTTCGTAACGGAAAGCTGTCTTGTAAACGGGAGCTTCGGTTTCTGTCTCCTCCTCAGTCTCTTTCTCCGTTTTTGCCTCTTCCTTGTCCGCATTCTCCTTCTTGGGAGCTTCGGTCTGTGGTGCTTCCGTCTCAGGTGCTTCCGTCTGCGGTGCTTCCGTCTCGGGAGCTTCGGTCTGCGGTGCTTCCGTCTCAGGTGCTTCCGTCTGCGGTGCTTCCGTCTCGGGAGCTTCGGTCTGTGGTGCTTCCGTCTGTGGTGCCTCAGTTTGCGGTGCTTCCGTCTGCGGCGCCTCAGTTTGCGGTGCTTCCGTCTGTGGTGCCTCAGTTTGCGGTGCTTCCGTCTGTGGTGCCTCAGTTTGCGGTGCTTCCGTCTGCGGCGCCTCGGTCTGTGGTGCCTCAGTTTGCGGTGCTTCCGTCTGCGGTGCCTCGGTCTCAGGTGCTTCCGCTTGTACAGCTGCCTGAGTTTCGGCGGTCTGCTGAACTTCTGTCTCAGCAGCGAATACTGCCTGTCCCTGTAACAAAAAAGCGGTCGTCATCAGAATTGCTGCAATTTTCTTCCAATACATTTTTCTTTTCATAATTAACCTCCGAATTCTATGCTATGCCTCAGGTTCTATACCCGGAAGCGTTTCTACGTTCTCTTGTATGAATTCATTATAACAATGGGCTTATTTCGCCAGCTCTTTCTTGAGAGGATTTTCAGAGGATTTTAGAAAAGTTTTGAGATTTTTTTCAAAGATATTTTTCCCGAACATGAAAATTTGACATGGAAAAACTCCCCGCCGGCATGGAATACCTTCGGGAAGTTCCTGATAAACTATGATTTCTGGAAAGTCAACGCGGATTGTGCCGGATCATCGGCAGCTTTTACAAGCGGTACGGTGAAGCTGTCTGATAAGTTTCCTGCATTCTTTCAGGAATCTCTGCCAGACGTTGGCTGACTCTTTCCCAGCCAGCTTTGGACCGTATAGATGCTGACCCTTGCCGCTCTCGCAATCTTTTCTGCAGATAGTCCCATTGCAGCAAGGGCGAGAGCTATCTCCTTTTTGGCTTTTCATTCGCCTTCCTGGATTCCTTCCCTTTTTAATTCTTCCAATGCTGTACACATATTCATCCTGCCCCCTTTTCTCTTCAAAGCCAGATTGACCAGTTCCTTGGAATCTGTGATCGAGCCGATTACGAGTCCCGGTTCTCTCCTTCAAACTAAGTCAGAATCTCTTCCAAGCCACTTCCGAACGATATTGATATCTACTTTTGTTGCTCCCGAAATCTGCTCTTCTGATAATCCCATTGCAGCAAGTGCAACTGTTATCTCCCTTTTTGCTTGGAACTCCCCTTCCTGGATTCCTTGTTTCAGCCCTTGTTGCATTCCTTGTCTCATTCCCTGTTGCATTCCTTCCTGGATTCCTTCC
>DVFT01000064.1 GCA_018713105.1 Candidatus Limivivens merdigallinarum
AAAGATAAGGAGAAAGATCAAAAGGGGAGCCTTGTGAACGATTGTGTTACAGGCTCCCCTTTTGAATCGTGACGGTTAGGCAGCAAAGGATTAGAGTCGTTTCAGATAATGCTTTTCCGCAAGGCTGAGAATCCCATAGAGGAGCATGGCGATAACGCAGAGGATGATGATGCTGGTGATAACTAAATTTAGCTGGAAAACCTGACTTCCGTAAATAATCAAATACCCCAGCCCATTCCTGGCTCCGATGAACTCTCCGATCACCACTCCCACCAGACAGAGCCCGATATTTACCTTCATGATGCTGATAACCAGCGGGATCGTGGAGGGCAGGACGACCTTGAAGAGGGCGTCCTTTTTTGTGCCGTGGAGGGTATAGATCAGCTTGATTTTGTCTTTGCTGGTTTCTGAAAAACCGGTGTACAGATTCAGGATCGTCCCGAAGATTGCCACAGACATCCCGGCGACGATGATGGTTTTGAAATTTGCGCCGAGCCATACGATGAGAAGCGGCGCCAGGGCAGACTTCGGCAAACTGTTCAGAACCACGAGGTAGGGCTCCAGGATTTGGGAGATTGGTGTGCACAGCCATAGGATCAGGGCGGCGGCAAGTCCCAAAACGACGACCAGGAAGAAGCTGATCAAGGTTTCTGAAAGCGTGATCCCTACGTGGAGGAAAATACTGCCGTCCTTCCACATGGACAGAAAGGTGGAAGCCACCTTGGACGGGCTGCTGAAAAAGAAGCTGTCGATCCATTCAAGGCGCGCCGCCGTTTCCCAAAGGCAGAAGAATGCGACGGCGAGGAAAATCCGGAAGAACAGGACGCGCCGCCTTTCAGAGCGTAGTTTCCTAAGATACTGTTTTTGTAAAGGGGATGTGTGATCCATCAGCATTCAACTCCTTCCAAAGCAGATTGAAATAGTCTTTGAATTCCGGGGCGCTGCGGGTTTTCATAGGGGTACGGTCCGGGATTTTTATCGTGATGGGAACGATGCGTTTGAGCACAGCGGGACGCCTGGAGAGAACCAGGATCCGGTCGGCTACGCTGATGGCTTCCGACAGGTCATGGGTGACCATGATGGCAGTCTTATGTTCCTTTTTGATGATGGAAAAAATATCGTCGCAGACGGTCAGCCTGGTCTGGTAGTCCAGGGAAGAGAACGGCTCATCTAAAAGGAGCAGTTCCGGGTCAGTGGCAAGGGTTCGGATCAGGGCGGCGCGCTGTCTCATCCCTCCGGAAAGTTGGGAGGGACGGGCGTTCCGGAAGGGATCCAGCCCGTATTCCTTCAGCATTTTGTCTACCCGTTCCAATGTTTTCCAATTTCGCTTTTTCTGCAGTTCCAGCCCAAGGGTTACATTCCCGTAGATACTCCTCCACTCAAAAAGATGGTCTTTCTGCAGCATATATCCAATCTGCTCGTTGGAGGATTTCACGTCCTTGCCGTGGAGCAGGATAGTGCCGGATTCCGGTGTGAGGAGACCGAAAATCAACGAGAGAAGGGTAGATTTACCGATGGGTGAAGAGTGGAAAGAATCAGAAAGGTAAGGTGAGAAGGAAAGAAGGAAAAGAAAGAGAGTAAGCCGTGGACAGGCACACAATCGGGAATGGTTCATAGGATATAAGTGAAGGAAAAAGAAAAAGAAGGATGCCAGGTGGCGAGAAAGAAAAGAGAGGTAAAGGTGACGCTTTATCAGCCCTCTACCCAAAACCGGGAGGAATTCCAGAGGCGGGTAGACCAGGAATATCAGGAGATACGAAAGTTTTTATGGGACATTATCACTAAATGTAGTGATAATGAAACACTACTTTTATGAACTAATGAAAAGAAAGGACTTCGTATATAATAAAGCTATCTCAGAAAAGTGATGGTGTGATATGAAGTCTGAATTGGAACAATACGTCATTGACAAATTGGAACAGCTAAGACAGAAGCAGGACATTTCGTACTATATGCTGGCAAAGAGAGGCGGTCTGTCCTACAGCTCTGTGACGAATATGATGAAGAAAGGAACCACACCCACTATCTATACGATTGAACGGATGTGTGCAGGGCTTGGGATCACGGTTTCGGAGTTATTCTCCAGGGAGGAGCTTTTGGACAATCTGACCGAAGAGGAAAAGGAACTTCTGATCCTGTTTGACGAGGCGGATGACAGGCAGAAGAAGCTGATCGTCGCCTATGCCAAGGGACTTTTGGAAAAGACCTTTGCCAAGTCATCAAAAAAAGAATAAAAGAGGATCGTTATGGGAGATGCGATATTCATCTACAGCAGGAAATCCAAATGGACGGGCCGGGGAGAAAGCGTGGAAAACCAGATTCAGATGTGCAGGGATTACATCGCAAGAAATCTGGCTGACGCCAAAGATTCCCCGGTTTTTGTATTTGAAGATGAAGGCTACTCGGGCAAAAATACGAAAAGACCTCAGTTTCAGCAGATGATGAAGGAAATCCGCAGAGGAGCATGCCGGTATCTGGTCTGCTACAAGCTGGACCGCCTGGGGAGGAATCTCATAGATCTGGCGGCACTGGTGGAGGAACTGAACCGCCTTGAGGTTTCTTTTATTAGCATCAGGGAAAGCTTTGACACCACGACACCCCTCGGAAAGACGATGCTCTATATGGCTGGTATCTTTGCACAGATGGAGAGGGAGCAGATCGCGGAGAGGGTCCGGGATAATATGGTGATGCTGGCAAAGAGCGGAAGATGGCTGGGCGGGAACACACCTCTGGGCTTTTCCTCCAGACAGGTCAGAAGCGTAAAAATGGACGATAAGGTCAGAACCTCCTTTGTACTGAAGGAAAATCCGGAGGAACTGCTTACCGTCCGTTTTTTGTTTCAGGAATTTCAGGAGAAGCAGTCCTTCCGGAAGATTGAGGGATATCTTTGGAAAAACGGGATCCTCACCAGGCGGGGAAAGGAATATACCTCCACGGCGATTCGGGATATCCTGACGAATCCGGTCTATTGTGCTGCGGATGGGGACGCCTATGATTATTTCCTGGAACTGGGATGCCAGGTCTGCTTTACCAGGGAGGAAGCGGACGGCAGCTGTGGTCTCATGGCATATGCCAGGACCTCCTCAGCCAGGTACAAAAACAAAGAAAACCCTCCTTCCCAGTGGATTATCGCCCAGGGAAAGCATAAGGGGGAGATCCCAGGAAAAGAATTCGTGCGCGTCCAAAGGATGATCGGGGCAAACAAAAGGAACGGGGAGGCATATCAGAGGATACGAAACGAGGTGGCGCTGCTTCCCGGAATCGTAATGTGCAGCTGCGGTCATGCAATGCGTCCAAAATACTATAAAAAAGGCAGAGAAGCGGAAAATATCCCGAGGGCGTTTTATTATCTTTGTACCTGTAAGGACAGCACCCATGGGGAACGCTGCACAATTCCCAATGTTCCGGGCAATGAGCTGGATCTGAAGGTATGCCAGGCGCTTTTTAAAGCGGCTGTTCCAGCAAGGAGGGGAAAAGAAAAGGAAGGCTGTCATGAAAAAACAGAAGAAGATAGAAGCACAGCAGACCGCAGAAAATTTCTGGAGCAGGCGCTGAAAGAGAAAGACAAAAAGCTGGAAGGGCTGGTGGAACTTCTGGAAGCAGCGGAGCTGAGCCAGGAGTTAGTCCGTTGTACGAACGCCAAGGCGAAAAAGCTGGAAAGGGAAAAGGAAGGGCTCAAAGAGCAGCTGCAGGCATTGGAGGATAACGGAAAAGAGGAAAATACAGAGTTTGCACAAGATACGGGTGCTGATTTTTTCACCCTGTTTCAGAGGTTGCCCGTTCCGCGAAAGAGGGAGGTGCTAAAGAAGCTTTTGGATCGGGTGGAGTGGGACGGAAAAACCGCAAAGATCTGGCTTTGGGGCAGTGAAGGTGAAGAGGAAACGAAAGAGGAAATCGAAGGGCATTGACGCCGTGACCGGTACATCGCATTCCCGCATCCGCTGGGGCCAATGATGGCGAGAAATTCGCCTTCCTCAACCTGAAAGGAGATCCTGGACAGAGCGCTGGTCTCGCCGCCGGGGCTGTGATAAGAAAAATTGACGTCCGTAAGTTTTAAGAGCGGCTGCATCGGTTACCTCCATTGATGTTATATCTTATTCTATGAAAAAAGAGGGAAAAGGTGAGAAAACCGTTTTGACACTTGCCTAAAAAAGGAAAAGGAAGTATAATTTCCTCATGAGTTTTTCAGAATGGAGGGATGTATGTATGACATCGGCAGGCAGAGTTCAAAAAGGCAGCCGGAAGAATTACCAGAAAGAACTGGATAAGGTTCTTGAAATGCTGCCAAGGGAATATCCCGGAAGGGTTCCTACGCTGCTCCTTCACAGCTGCTGCGCTCCCTGCAGCAGTTACTGCCTGGAATATCTGTCTCAATATTTTGAGATCACGGTTTTCTATTTTAATCCCAATATCTATCCGCCGGAGGAATATGAAAAGAGAGTCCGGGAACAGGAACGGCTGGTGATGGAAATGCCTTCCAGGCATCCAATCCATGTGATAGAAGGAGAGTATGATCCGAAACTCTTTTATGAGATGGTGCGTGGTATGGAGCACTTGAAGGAGGGCGGCGCCAGATGCCATGCCTGCTTTAGCTTAAGGCTTGCGGTGACGGCAAGGAGGGCTGCCAGCATGGGATTTGATTTTTTTGCCACGACCTTGACGATCAGCCCGCTGAAAGACGCGGCGAAGATCAATGAGATCGGGACCAGGATCGGAGCAGAGCATTCGGTGAGATGGCTGCCTTCGGATTTCAAGAAACGGGAGGGCTATCGGCGTTCCATCGAGCTTTCCAGGGAGTACGGGCTGTACCGTCAGGATTACTGCGGCTGTGTGTTCTCCAAGAAGGAGCGGGAAGAACAAAAGCTTCAGGATACGTCGAGGATCACTTATTTTTGGGAAAAAGACGAAAGCAGACTTTAAACTATTACCAAGAGAAATCGGAGGAACACTATGGCACAGTTATGGGGCGGACGCTTTACCAAGGAGACGGACCAGCTGGTCTACAACTTCAATGCGTCCATATCGTTTGACAAGAAATTCTATAAGCAGGATATCGCGGGCAGCAGAGCCCATGTGAAAATGCTGGCAAAGCAGGGAATCCTCACGGAAGAGGAGCGGGACGCGATCCTTCAGGGTCTGGACGGAATCGAGCGGGACGTGGAGAACGGGACGCTTGAGATCACCAGTGAATATGAAGACATCCACAGCTTTGTGGAAGCGAACCTGATCCAAAGGATCGGAGACGCCGGAAAGAAGCTCCATACCGGAAGGAGCCGGAACGACCAGGTGGCGCTGGATATGAAGCTTTATACCAGGGATGAGCTGATCGCCATCGACGGAGAATTAAAGGAGCTGCTCTCGGAGCTCCTGAACTTGATGGAAGAACATATCGGGACCTATATGCCGGGCTTTACCCATCTGCAGAAAGCACAGCCCATCACACTGGCACATCATATCGGGGCATATTTTGAGATGTTCAAGAGGGACCGCGGACGGCTTGGGGATATTTACCGGAGAATGAACTACTGCCCGCTGGGCAGCGGCGCCCTGGCAGGGACCACCTATCCTCTGGATCGGGAGTACACGGCGATCCTTTTGGGCTTTGACGGACCTACGCTGAACAGCATGGATTCCGTATCGGACCGTGACTATCTCATTGAACTTTTGTCCGCATTGTCCACGGTGATGATGCATATGAGCCGTTTTTCCGAGGAGATCATTATCTGGAATTCCAACGAATACCAGTTTGTGGAGCTGGATGACGCCTACAGCACCGGGAGCAGCATCATGCCCCAGAAGAAAAACCCGGATATTGCGGAGCTTGTGAGAGGAAAGACCGGGCGTGTCTATGGAGCGCTGATGTCCCTTTTGACGACCATGAAGGGGCTTCCCCTTGCCTACAATAAGGATATGCAGGAGGATAAGGAACTGAGTTTTGATGCCATGGATACGGTGAAAGGCTGTATCGCCCTGTTCCGGGGAATGGTCTCCACCATGCGCGTGAGAAAGGACCGCATGGAAAACAGTGCGAAGAACGGATTTACCAATGCGACGGATGCAGCCGATTATCTGGTAAACCATGGAGTGCCGTTCCGTGATGCCCACGGGATCGTAGGACGGCTGGTTCTTCACTGCCTGGAAAAAGGGATTTCCCTGGACGAGATGAGCCTTGCCGAATTCCGGGAGATCAGCCCGGTGTTTGAGGAGGACATTTACGATGCCATTTCTTTGAAAACCTGTGTGGAGAAGCGAACCACCATCGGAGCGCCGGGAAAGGCGGCGATGGAAGCAGTGATCCGTCAGGAAAAGCAGTATCTGGAGGAAAAGCAGCCCTGGGAATAAGGAACTATAGCAATCCAAGCAAATAACGCACAAATTTGACAAAGGTATTATGATTAAGGTAGAGGTGATATTTATGTTACACAATGAAGAAAGACATTTAATTATCCAAGCCCTTAATCATCATATCCCTGTTAAG
>DVFT01000065.1 GCA_018713105.1 Candidatus Limivivens merdigallinarum
CTTAGATCCGATTTTTGCAGTCAATCCTGATATTTTTAAAACGCTGATGTCACAGTCGAGAGCAGCGAAAAGGAAGCTGCCGGAATCCTATTTGTGTACGTATATTTTGGATCCAACACCGGAAAAGAGGGAAGCAATCCAGTATTTGGCAGATAAAAAAGGTCTGCCGATGATTCATATGCTGGATGGCTATCAAGAATATTTTGAAGAAAATAAAGAAAAATTTGCTATGGAAGGTGTGGTAGAAGATCTGAAAGTAGAGGATTGGCTCTACTATCTTTATCACTGTGATTTTCTGCTGACGGATTCGTGCCATGGCGCAAGCTTTGCAATTTTGTTCCAAAAAGATTTCGTTTGCATCGGGAATGCATCCAGAGGGCTTCCGAGATTTGAGTCCTTAGCAAACGTGTTTCATATGGAAGATCGCTTCGTCTACGACGCGGCGGAAATCCCAAAGAGAAGGGAGCTTCTAAAGGAAATCGATTTTTCAGAGAGCGAACGCATTTTACAGAAAGAACGGGCGCAGTCCAGAAAATGGCTGAAGCATCATCTGGACGCCCCCATCCGAAAGGAAAAACATAATCTCTATGAACCGCCCAAACCTCTATGGAAGAAAGCGGCAGTGAAGAGCTATCAAATCTTCCTCAAGCCTTTTTTAAGCGAGGAGAAAAAAGCAAAGATCAGAGAAAAGTTTAGGAGGTAAATACAATGAAGTATGATTATCTGGTAGTAGGAGCCGGTCTGTTCGGCGCAGTATTCGCCTATGAGGCGAAAAAGCAGGGAAAGACCTGCCTTGTCATTGACAAGAGGAACCATATTGCAGGAAACGTATACACAGAGAATGTGGATGGGATCAATGTGCACAGATACGGCGCGCATATTTTCCACACCAGCGACAAGGAGATCTGGGACTATGTGAACCAGTTCGCGGAATTCAACAATTACATCAATTCCCCGGTTGCCGTCTACAAAGATGAGCTGTACAACCTCCCGTTTAATATGAATACCTTCAGTAAGATGTGGGGAATCAAGACGCCAAAAGAAGCCCAGGAGAAGATCGAGGAGCAGAGAAGGGAAGCGGGAATCACCGAGCCAAAGAACCTGGAGGAGCAGGCTCTTTCTCTGGCAGGACGGGATGTCTATGAGAAGCTGATCAAGGGCTATACCGAGAAACAGTGGGGGCGTCCCTGCACGGAACTTCCGGCTTTTATCATCAAGCGCCTGCCCTTCCGCTTTATCTACGACAATAATTATTTCAACGATCGCTATCAGGGAATCGCCATGGGCGGGTACACGAAGATCGTGGAAAAGATGCTGGAAGGCACAGAGGTGAAGCTGAATACGGATTATTTTGACTTTATCAAAGAGAATCCCGACATTGCCGGGAAGACCTTGTTTACTGGAATGATCGACGAATTTTACCAGTTTAAATTGGGACACTTAGAGTACCGTACCGTGCGTTTTGAGACAGAGAAACTGGAGATGGAGAATTACCAGGGAAATGCGGTGGTAAACTACACAGACCGGGAGGTTCCCTATACCAGGATCATCGAGCACAAACATTTTGAGTTCGGCAAGCAGCCGGTGACGATCATTTCCAGAGAATATTCCTCAGAGTGGAAGCCCGGCATCGAGCCGTACTATCCCATCAACGATGAAAAAAATAATGCCCTGTTCGCGAAATACCGCGAACTCTCTGACCAGGAAGAAAACGTGATCTTCGGCGGACGTCTGGGCAATTACAAATATTATGATATGGACAAGGTGATCCGGGCAGCGCTGGATCTCTGTGAGAAAGAGCTCTATTAAAAGCCAGGGTGGTTTGGATGAAGGAGAATATCAAGATTGTAGAGAAAAAATCATGCTGCGGATGCGGAGCCTGTGCAAATCGTTGTCCTGTGGATGCGATCCGGATGGAATGGGATGAGGAAGGCTTTTATTACCCCAAGGTGGATGAAACAGCCTGCATTTACTGCGGGAAATGTACGGCAGCCTGTCCTGCACTGAACCCAAGAAGCGTCAATGATAAGGAACCCGATTGCTATGCAGCCTACGCCGATGACGAGATCCGGGCGGTCAGTTCTTCAGGCGGAATCTTTACCCTGGCAGCAGAGGAAATCCTGGATCAGGGAGGCGTGGTGGCAGGAGCCGCCTTTGATGAACATTTCCGCGTTGCCCATATCCTTGTGGACAATAAGAAAGATCTGGGAAGGCTTCGAAGCTCCAAATATGTCCAGAGCACTACGGATTTTGTCTACCGGGAAGTGGAGAAATATCTGAAGGAGGGAAGGCAGGTCCTTTTTTCCGGCTGCGGCTGTCAGGTGGGAGGGCTTTATGGATTTCTGGGAAAGGATTACGACAATCTTTTCACCATTGACCTCATGTGCCACGGCGGACCTTCCCCCAAGGTATTCCAGAAATATTTAAAGGAAGTGCACAAAGGAAAACAGGTGACCTACGTCAGCTTCCGGGATAAGGATTATTTCGGCTGGTCCACGGAGATGACGGTCAAATATGCAGACGGAGGCATCTATCGGAAGCGCCGGGGAGAGGATCCCTATTACAGAGCTTTTCTGCCCTGCCTTTCTGTACGCCCGCATTGTCAGATTTGCTTTTATTCCAGATTACCAAGACAGGCAGATATGACCCTTGCCGATTTCTGGGGAGTCCAGAAATACAATCCGGCATACACAGACGGCAAAGGCACTTCCATCCTGGTCACCAATAATCAAAAGGGAAGGGATATGCTGGAAAAAATCCGGCATAGGCTGCTGCTTTTGGAGCCGGTGGAGCGAAAATACATCCTGACCCACGGTCAGCCCTTTGCCAAACCTTTCCGCAGCAATGCGAAGCGTGACCGTTTCATGAAGCTGATCCAGAAATTTCCCATGGAGAAGGCGCTGGAATGCTGCGAGCGGGATCATTTTGACGTGGGAATCTGCGGAGGAGGATCCAGTGAAAGCTATGGCAATCTGTTATCCTACTATGCCCTGGCAAATACGGTGGAGGATCTGGGTTATACCGTCCTGATGATTGGGCAACCCCAAAAGGATGTCAGCGTGCCGGAAGTGGGAAAGCTTAATGATCAGTGCGATGCCTTTCTGATGGGCTCTGGTCAGGTGTGGAATCCCAGTATTGACCAGAATTTTCCCAAGGGATGTTTCTTTGACTTTACCACGCCGGAGAAAAAGCGGATCTCCTATGCCGCTTCTTTTGGCACCAGCGGATGTTCCGGATCAGAAGAGGAGCAGGCAGCTGTCCGAAAGCTGCTGAAGAGATTCCGTTTCCTGTCTGTCCGGGAGAAGGAAGAGATAGAGATCTTAAAGAAAACCTTCCATGTAAAAGGAACGAAAGTGTTGGATCCGGTGTTCCTGCAGGATCGGGACTTTTATCGGAAACTCGCAGAGAAATCCAGGGAAAACGAGAAAGAGCCTTTCCTGCTCGCTTACATCCTGAATCCGACCGAGGAAATCCGGGAACAGCTTATTAGGCTTTCCAGGGAAAGAGGACAGAAGCTGATTAATCTCTTGGATGGAATTCCGGAAACCTTTGAGAAGAACAAAGAGAAGCTGAATTTACCGAATACGCTGGAGAATCTCCAGGTGGAGGATTGGCTGTATTATCTCAGCCATTGTGATGCGTTGGTTACAGATTCCGGTTACGGCAGTTCCTTTGCCCTGATCTTTGGAAAACCGTTCCTTTGCCTGGCTAATCAGCGAGGTGGTACCTCAGGGGAAAATCTGTTTGAAACGTTCCGTCTGACAGAACGCTGTGTGGAAACACCGGAGGCTCTGTGGGAAAAGCGATCCCTCCTTGACAGCACAGATTATCAGGAAGCCTATTCCATCCTGGAGCAGGAAAAAGCAAGGTCAAAGACGTGGCTGAAGAAGGCGCTGAATGCCAAGGAACTGCTGAGATACCGAATTCCAAGGAAGATCAAGGCAATGGTAAAGCGTCTCGTTCCGGCAGGTGTAAAGAAAAGGCTCTATCCGTTATTGAAGAATAACAAATTGTATTTGAAATTTTTAAAGTGATTATGAGAACTCCTGGGGAAATGAGAAAAGACAATAGGATTTGCCTGTTCCTATCAATTCTCCGGGAAATGTAGAACAAGGAGAAGCAACATGGCTGAAAAATATGATGTGGGTATTCTAGGAGTCTGGTTTGGCTGCAATTACGGCAGTATCGCCACCTACTATGCCCTGGAAAAAACCATAGAATCTTTTGGAAAGAGCGTGCTGATGGTGCATCGTCCCTGGCTGACCCCCTATGACCGGGACAGCATGGAGAAGCGCCATTCCCTCCGCTTTGCCAGGGAACACTATCATATCAGTGAATCCTACCAGGTCGAGGATATGGGAAAACTCAACGATCTCTGCGACGCCTTCGTCCTGGGATCCGACCAGATCTGGAACTATGGGATCACCAAGATTTTCGGTCACAGCTATTTCCTGGATTTTGCAGACGACGGAAAGAAGAAAATCGCCTATGCCACCTCCTTCGGCCAGAGCAAATTCCTGGCGCCCTGGGATTATGCCAAAAAGGCGGTAGCGTGCATGCAGCGGATGGACGCAGTGTCCGTCCGGGAAAAAGAAGGAGTCAAGATCCTCCGGGAGGTATTCGGCGTTCGGGGAATCCACGTCCTGGATCCGGTCCTGATGGCAGACCCCAGTGTCCTGGGCAATCTGGCTGACAAAGCAGCCAGAAAAGAGGAGTCGCCCTACATCGCCACCTATATCCTGGATCCGGACGAGAGAAAGCGGGAAGCGCTGCTTCACGTATCCCAAAAACTGAACCGGAAGCTGGTCAACATGCTGGACGGCTGGTACAACAAGTTTGCACAGAACAAAAAAGCTCTGCACCTTCCCAATACGGTGGAACAGCTCCAGGTGGAAGAGTGGCTCGGATATTTCAAAAACAGCGACTTCGTGATCACCGATTCCTTCCACGGAACCTGTATGGCAATCCTGTTCCAGAAACCCTTCATCGCCATCGGAAACCCGGGACGCGGCAGCTCCAGATTCGAATCTCTGCTGGGCGATCTGGGATTGATGGGGCGTTATGTGGAGAAGGCGGAAGAAATTCTGGAAAAGGCGGAACTGCTCCAAACCATCGATTATCGGGAAATTAACCGGAAGCTGGATGCGGAAAGAGCGACCTCCAGGCAATGGCTTAAAGATGCACTGGATGGGAAACGGCAGAAAGTGAAGCTTTGGTGGCCGGGGAGAGTGAAGGCTTGGGTTCGGGTGGTGAAGGATTGTTATTTGCAGGACGGGGTGAAACCGTTGGTGAAGAGGGTTATAAGGAAGGTATTGAAAGAATAATTGGTTGATAAATGAGGAGAAAGTGATGGTCAAGATATCAGTAATCATGCCAATGTATAATGTGGAAGATTTTGTGGGGGAGTGTATAGAAAGTATTTTGTCTCAGACGATGGAAGAATGGGAACTCATTTGTGTGAATGACGGTTCTAGAGACAGATCCCCTCAAATAGCAGAGGAATATGCGGGGAAGGATCGACGCATTAAGGTAATTCACAAAGAAAATGGAGGTCTTTCTTCTGCAAGAAATTTGGGGATGGAATATGCAAAGGACGATTCATCCACAAA
>DVFT01000066.1 GCA_018713105.1 Candidatus Limivivens merdigallinarum
CCATAGTCATTGTTATCTCTCTATTCTTTATATTTTGCAGTTGTTTCCACCCGCTGATTGCTACTTTTCGGGTGGCTTGTTTGCTATACACTTTTTTGGTGGTTTACCTCTACTTTCTTGTTTCAAACTTCTCTCCCTTCTTAATACGAACGGGGGATGCTGTCTTCTTGCAGCCTCCCCCGGATCACGCACTCGTTTTTATTTATTTCTTCCGCAGCAGTATTTGTATTTCTTGCCGCTTCCGCACGGACAGGGATCGTTTCTGCCGATCTTCGGCCCTTTTACGATCGTATTGGCTTTCTTTGCGTCCATGTAGAGCTTTTTCTTCTTCTCTGCGTCGAAAATATCATCCCACATCGGAAGCTCATAGAGCCAGTCTGCCTTGGCATCCACCATATTTTTATACAACAGCTCCTTGTCGAAGGCAAGGGTTACTTCTGTATTCTCATCCATCTCCTCAATCGGATTCTTCACCTTCAGGCTGTCGTCAATTCCATCCAGGAAACCTGCCATCGTCAACACAGGAATTCCATATTTCTCAGCCAGCTCTTTCACGGTACCCTTTACCACTTCATCCGGATTTGACAGAAGCTTCTCGTAGATACCCTTCTCCACCAGGAAATATTCCGTCCAGAATTTCTGGAGTTTCTTCTTATCCGTTTCCTGATTGTACGCTATATCACGCCATTCCTGTAATAATCCCATCTTTCTTACCATCCTTTGTTTCAAATTCATAATGACAACAGCTATTATTATATACTACCTGCAGGATTTTGTAAAGAACCTGAATACTTTTCCATCTGCCGGTTATAATAAAAATATCTCACAGGACCGATGGAACATCGCCTTGTGGGACAGGCACCAAAGAGAAACTAATACTTATCCTCCCCTTATTAGATACGGGCGCCAAAGCTTAGGGATTTTTCCCGGCTTTGGCGCCCGCCTTGTGTGATGATTCTTTCACGGGAGCAGGACAGCCTCCCACTCTTTCTCCTTAAATCCGATGAGGACGAACTCCTTCCCCACCACCAGAGGACGCTTCACCAGCATCCCGTCTGTGGCGAGAAGATGGTACTGCTCCTCCTCGCTCATCTGGGGCAGCTTCTCCTTCAGCCCCATCCCTCTGTAAAGCTGCCCGCTGGTATTGAAAAATTTCTTCAGAGGCGCTTTGCTCCTCTCATGCCAGTCTTTCAGCTCCTCCTCTGTGGGATTTTCTTCCTTGATATGGCGGTCCTCATACTCCACGCCGTGGTCTTTCAGCCATTTCGCCGCCTTCTGGCAGGTGGTGCACTTTGGATACTCCACAAACAATACTCGCTCCATTCCCGATCTCCTTCTTTCTCTCTATGATGCTCTATGATACCACAGATCCCGGCATTTTCCCACCAGTATTTTCACGCCGTCCCCTACTTCTTCCAGCTGACGATCCGGTAGTAAGCCTTCGCCGTCATCCCATAGACCGCCGCATAGATCAGGGCAAATGCCAGGAAGGTGCCTGCCATCCCCACGGCGAAGAGCCTTACGTTGGTCAAATTCATCATGTTCATGATATTGGTCAGGATCGGGAAGGCAAAACAAATATGGACTGCCGCCATGGCAAGAGGCAGGAAGAACACGGTCATTACCTGGCTTTTGATGGATTTTCGCACTTCCCGTTTGCTCATCCCCACCTTCTGCATGATGGCAAACCGTTCCCGGTCGTCGTAGCCTTCCGAGAGCTGCTTATAATAGATGATCAAAACCGTCGCCATCAAGAACAGCGCTCCCAAAAATGCTCCGATAAAAAACATGCTCCCATAGAGGGCATAGAAGCTTTCCTTGGAATCTGCCACGCATTCCGAATATCCATGATATCCTTCCTGCGCCACGATATCATTCAATGCCGCAGAGAGGGCGGACATCTCCTCATCGTCTGCATCCGAGTCGAAATTCAGGCAATACTCAAGTCCCGGCTCCTGGTTCATCTCATAGCCTTTGCTTCCAAACTCCGTCTCCAGCGCCACCAGCTCCGACAGATCCGGCAGCACCACATAGAAGGTATTGACCATATTGGCAAGCTCACTGTTTCCCATATCAAAATCGTTGATGCGCTCTTTGATCCGGTAGGTATGGTCTTCAATTTCAAGGCTGTCTCCCAGAACTTCCCCTCTCGTCTCCTGGAGCAAGACCTCACCCTCTTGAAGCGTCTCTTCCTTCCCCGTCATCTGATTGTAATCCGACAGCGTCAGGAAAAAGATCTGGCAGTTCATCCCCTGAAAGCTGATCACCTGCTGCCCGTCAAAGTGGTTGGGCTCGGTCTGGTAGAACATCGTTCCCAGTTCCAGGTAGCTCAAGGTATTTTCCACGGTCACCCCACTCTCCTCAATAGTTCCCTGAAGCTTCTCCTGCAGCGCGGGAAGCTCTTCCTCGGTGATAGGGTAAGCATTTATCATAATATCCCTGGGATACCGGGTCCTGAGAAGGTCATTCATGCCAAAATACATGGATACCGTGGTGGAGATCAGGATCAGCACCGCGGTGGACATAACGCAGATGCTGGCAAGCCCTGCCGCGTTCTGCTTCATCCGGTAGATCATGCCGGAAACCGACGTAAAGTGGCTGGTCTTATAGTAGTAATTCTTGTTTTTCCGAAGGAGTTTCAGGATCAGGATGCTGCCCGCCGTAAACAGGGCATAGGTGCCAAGGATCACCATGACCACCGCCACAAAGAACATCAGGAATGCCTCTATGGGGGTCTTGGACGTGATCGCCAGATAATAGCCGCCTCCAAGCAGCAGAAAGCCTGCCAGCGCCAAAACCCACTTCGTCTTCGGCTCCCTCTCTCCTACCTGACCGCCTTTCAGCATGTCGATGGGATTGGTGAAATGGACGATCCGGATCGTATTGAGAAAGATCAGAAAGAAGATCACTGCCAAAAGGAGAACGCTTCCCTGGAGCGCTTCCATTGGGATCTCAAAGCCAAACGCCACTCCGTAGTGGAGAATGCGCATGAGCAGCAGCAAGACTGCCTTAAACAGCAGAATCCCCAGGAGGATGCCGCCTGCGCAGCTGATCAGAAATGCCAGCAGGTTTTCCCAGAACAGGATCCGCCGGATGTGGCGCTTCTCCATGCCAAGGATCGTATAGATTCCGAATTCCTTCTTACGCTGCTTCAGCAGAAAGCTGTAGGTATAGTAGAGGAAGATCACCGAGAACACCATCATGATCCAGCGCCCCAACATCAGGACGGAGAGCACGGCAGCTCCGCCGAAGGATTCCTGGATGGAATCGCTCACAGAGAGCGCATACAGGATATAATACATCGCGCAGGTTCCGATGGAGGTCAATAGGAAGGGGATATACACCTGCCTGTTTTTCCGGATATTGTCCACAGCCATTTTCAGATACAAGCATCTACTCATTGTCATCACCGCCTGTCGCCAGAATCGTCAGTGTATCGGAGATCTTCTGATACATCTCCTCCGTACTGCTGGAAGCCTTATAGATCTGATGGAACACTTCGCCGTCCTTGATAAACAGCACGCGCTTCGCATGGCATGCCGCGCGCACGCTGTGGGTTACCATGAGGATCGTCTGCCCCTCGTCGTTGATCTGGTCAAAGAGCCTTAAAAGCTTTTCGGACGCCTTGGAGTCCAGAGCCCCCGTAGGTTCATCTGCCAGAAGAAGCATAGGTTTCGTGATCAGAGCCCGGCACGCCGCCGCCCTCTGCTTCTGCCCGCCCGACACTTCATAAGGAAATTTCTCCAGAATTTCCGCGATCCCCAGCTTCTTTGCCAGAGGGACAAGCAGGGCGTCCATCTCCTTATACCGCATCCCTGAGAGAACCAGCGGCAGGAAAATATTGTCCTTCAGGCTGAAGGTATCCAGTAGATTGAAGTCCTGAAACACAAAGCCTAAGTTTTTCCTGCGGAATGCCGCCATCTCTTTTTCCCGTATGGCAGAGATCTTCTGTCCGTTCAGAGACACCTCCCCGCTGGTGGGCTTATCCAGGGAGGCAAGGATGTTCAGCAGGGTGGTCTTCCCTGAACCGGATTCCCCCATGATCGCCACATACTCCCCTTTCTCCACGCTGAAGGACACATTGGAGAGCGCCTGCACCTGGTTTCCGCCGAAGCGGGTCGTGTATATTTTCTTCACATTGTTCACTTCTAAAATCGGCATATCTGTTACTTCCTTTCGTTTTTCATGGCAACAGTATAACAAAAGGAGAAACTGCAATGCCATAGGAGCGGCTTACAATTTCTCCTTCTATCTTTCACTTTTGTAAGGTTATTCCACTTCGAGCTGTTCCCGGGTCACCTTAAGGGATACCTTCGTCCCCTTTCCGGGCGCCGAGGAGATCTTGATCTCATGGGAGAGCTTCTCCAGGATCTCCCGGCAGAGATAGAGCCCGATCCCTGTGGATTTCTTGTCATTCCTTCCATTATAGCCGGTGTATCCTTTCTCAAACACCCTTGGCAAATCCTCCGGCGCTATGCCGATGCCGGTATCCTCGATCACCAAATAGTCCCCCTCCATAAAAATGCGGATGCTTCCGCTCTTTGTATACTTCAGGCTGTTGGAGAGAATCTGCCCGATGACCACAGAAAGCCATTTTTCATCGGTGACGACCTTCCGTCCGGTCTCCCTGAAATCCAGGGACAGCCTCTTCCTGATAAAGCTCCTGGCGTATTTTCGGATGCACTGGCGCAATATCTCGTCCAGGTCATATTCCCGGAATACCAAATCCCCCGAGATATTACGGAGTCTCTGGTATTGGAGAATCATGTCGACATACTGTTCGATCTCGAACAGCTCCATGGCAAGCTCCCTGTTTTTTTCCGTATCCTCTTCCTGGAGCAAAAGTCCCATTGCCGCAATGGGTGTCTTGATCTGATGCGCCCACATGGTGGCGTATTCCAGCTGGTTTTTGAAATCGGCGTCCGCCTTGGATACCTCCTGTGCCTTCTCCTCAAACAGCCTGTGGAGCAGCTCCTGGTACACGCTTTCCAGGGCATCCTGGCTCTCCGGAAGTTCGGAATCATCCACGGCGATCACTGTCTGAAGCCCTTTCAGCTGCCCAATCTTCCTCCGAAACCGCCCGAAATCCGCCGCCTGATACATCAGCCAGAGAACCAGGTTCACAGCAATCCCGTAGCATGCGCCCTCCACCGGAAACTGATACAGGAAAAAGATCAGGGCAAACACCACATGGAAAACCAGAAACAGAATCCATCCTTCTTTTTTGCAGCTCAAATATGCCTTCACGTCATTCCACAAGATAGCCCAGCCCCTTTTTCGTCAAAATAAAATTCGTCAGCCCTACGCTTTCCAGTTTCTTTCTCAGGCGGGTAATGTTCACCGTCAGGGTATTCTCATCCACGAAGCTGTCCGTCTCCCAAAGCCTGGTCATCAGCGCGTCCCTGCTCACCGTCTTGCCCTTGTTCTCCATCAGCATCTGGAGAATCCTGTAATCGTTCTTGGTGAGCTCTACCTTCTCTCCCTGGTAGGTCAAACTGGCGTCCGCCGTATTCAGGATCGCTCCCCGGTGCTCCAGAAGCCCGCTCTGTGCTGTAAAATCATAGGTTCTGCGGAGAATCGCCTGAATCTTCGCCGTCAGGACCGTCTTGTCAAAAGGCTTGGCAATAAAGTCATCCCCTCCCATATTCATCGCCATCACGATGTTCATATTGTCAGAGGCGGAGGAGAGGAACACGATGGGAATCTTCGAAATTCTGCGGATTTCCGTACACCAGTAGAACCCGTTGTAAAAAGGGAGCGTGATGTCCATCAGCACCAGCTGCGGACCAAACGCCGCGAATTCAGCAAGCACATTCTGAAAATCCTCCGCACATTTCGCCTCAAATCCCCAGGCTTCCAGATGCTTCTTTATGGAACCCGCGATCACGGCGTCATCTTCCACAATAAAAATCCGATACATAGTCACCTCTACAGATTTTGAATATCCCTGATCAGGGCGTCCACATCCTCCGTCTTCGTCGCCCAGCTGGTACAGATCCTCACCATACTGTAGTGCTCATCCACCCGTTCCCAATAGGAAAAGGCATAGATTTCCGAAAGCTTTTTCAGCTTCGCATCCGAAAGAACAGGGAACTGCTGGTTGGTGCTGCTGCTGAAAGAAAAATTGCAGCCTGCCTCGATCAGGGCATGCTTGATCCGCATCGCCTGCTCGTCTGCATGCTCTCCCAGCCGATAGTACAGCCCATCCTCGAACATAGCCAGAAACTGGATTCCCAGAAGCCTTCCCTTTGCCAGCATTCCGCCCTGCCGTTTGATCATATAGCGGAAGTCTTTCTGGAGCTCCGGATTTGTAATCACCACAGCTTCCCCGAAGAGGGTTCCCATCTTCGTCCCGCCGATGGTAAACACATCGCAGTGGCGGGCGATGAACGGCAGATCCAAATCATTGTCCCTGGCAGCCAGACCGTATCCCAGCCTCGCCCCGTCAATGTAGAGATAGAGGCCGCACTCCTTACATGCCTCATAGAGTTTCCCAAGGCTTCCCTTGTGATAAATCGTCCCGATCTCTGTGGGGTTGGAGATGTAGACCATACCCGGCTTTACAATATGCTCAAAGGACGGATCCTCTCTGTGAGAACGCACGGCTTCCCGCACCTGTTCCGCCCTGATCTTTCCATTCCTGCCGGGGAGGGCAAGCACCTTGTGCCCGGTCGCCTCCACAGCTCCGGTCTCATGGCAGTTGATGTGTCCCGTATCGGCAGTCAGGACTCCCTCATAGGGCCTCAATGCGGCCGCGATCACCGTCAAATTCGCCTGGGTTCCTCCCACTAGGAAATGTACATCCGCTTCCGGCGCCTGACATTCCTGAAGGATCAGCTCTGCCGCCTTCTGGCAGTAGGCATCCTCGCCATATCCCACGGTCTGCTCCATGTTGGTCTCCATAAGCCTCTGAAGGATCCGCTCATGGGCTCCCTCGTTATAATCACAGTTAAAAAAAATCATTTTTTCACATCCTTCGTATATTCTCCCAATAATTTACCACATTTTCTTTGGAAAGAACAGGGCGTATCCGAAAAAACTTTACTTTTCCCTATGCGCCCCTTATAATATGTAACAGTTCCGGACATTGGCTGATTGGAGGTGCTCTATGAAAAAGCCAAAACTTTTGAAACGTATCCTCGCCTGGATGGGGATCATCCTGCTGGCAGGGCTCTATCTTGCCACTTTTATCCTGTCCCTGATGAAAAGCCCGACTGCCCAGACACTTTTCACCATCTCGCTCTGGTGTACCGTGATCGTTCCCATTCTCGGCTATGCGATCCTGCTGATCTACCGCGTTTTAAACCGAAAAGACTGAGGGTATAAGAAATGGCGGGACAGCCACCGTTTTCTTTTTCGGCGGCTGTCTCGCCATTCTTATTGTTCTCTGTTAAAATGCAAAGGCATAATCCTCGCTCTGGCTCTCCTGCCCCTGGAGCATATTGCTCACCACCTGGGGAATGGAGGCTGCCTTCTTGTAGATGAGCAAAACCTTATCTTCATCCAGGCAGGAAATCTTCACCTCCGGTTCCTCGGTGATGCTCCTACACTGACCGACCCCGCGCTCAATGGAGGTGGTAAAGGTCACGTACTCGCCCTTCCGATAGCGGCACATCTCTCTCTGATAGTCCGTCACCCTTCCTGGATAGAGATTGTTCAGCGTAGCCTGTCGGTAGAAGTCTGCCAGCAGTTCCTTCCGGCTTCCCTTCATCCAATCCAGCTGCCCGGCAATGATCCGGCTGCATTCTTCCAGGGTGATCTTGGTGCATTTCTTATAGTAGAGTCCGTTCTGAACGTATTTTTTCTCCAGAAAGATCTGGGATGTATCATGATTCTTGATGCAAAGGAAATAATTCGCTACTGCATTCTTCATATTAGAACCCAGAAATTCCAATTTTCTCAAATGAAATTCCTGATAATCCTTCTTCTGGCCTTTCAGCATCAACGCATTCTTCATCTCTGTGTACCGTTCTGTCGTTATGCTGTTGCTTTCTGCATAGTATGTTGTGTATAACACTGTATACCCCCTTTGATGATGCAAACGATGGTTCCTCCAGCCAGAGTCATAAGCCGCCCCTCACAGCTCCCCTTACTGGATAAAATTAGTATAGCAGAAAAATATGAAATTGTCTTGTGAAACTTCTAAATATTTTCTAAATTTGCTTAAGTTTTTTCTACTTGTCCCGACATTTTTCACAAAACCATCATGGCTGTATCACCCGGTGGTTAAGCCATTTGCGATGCATAAAGCGGACCGTAAATCCGATCGCGCGAACCGTCCAGTCCGCGAACATCCCGATCCAGACTCCCATAGGACCAAAGCCCAGATACCGGCACAAGAACACACAGAGGCTGACCCTTAAGATCCACATGGAAAGGCAGGAGAGGATCATGGAAAACTTGACATCCCCTGCTGCCCGAAGCCCATATCCCGGGATAAAGGAGCCTGTCCACACGATCGGTTTCACAATGGTAATCCACACCATCATAGAAAAGCACAGATCGGCGCTTTCCGGTTCCATTCCGCCCAAGATTGTGATGGGCCTCGTAAGCAGGAGGGTCACCAGGCAGGAAACGATCAGAATGACCTCCGCGATCCCGGAAAGCTTCTTGATATAGTAGATGGCCTCATCCTCCCTTCCTGCCCCGATACATTCGCCTACCACGGTCATCAGCCCAATGCCGACTCCCATGGCGGCGATTCCGTTCAGGTTCTCCAGGATATTGGTCATAGCCTGGGCGGCAATGGCAACGGTGCCGAGCGTGGAAACGGTAGACTGGATGGCAAGCTTCCCAAACTGAAACATCCCGTTCTCTATGCCTGAGGGCACTCCCATATGCAGGATCATGCGGATTCTACGAAGGCTTGGGCGGATCGTCAGATACTGGTTGATGTAGACCTTTCTGT
>DVFT01000067.1 GCA_018713105.1 Candidatus Limivivens merdigallinarum
TTATGCTCTACTTGAAACCGATCATAAACGGTGTGGGTAACTATTATGTGGAATCCAGAACTCGAAATCAAGAACGCACCGATCTCATCATCGACTATATGGGAGAACAGTTTGTTGTTGAAATGAAAATATGGCATGGGAATGCCTACCATGAGAGAGGGGAAGAGCAGTTGGCAGGCTATCTGGATGATTATCATCTCCAGGTGGGGTATCTGCTCAGTTTTAGCTTTAATAAGAAAAAGAAAATTGGAGTCAAAGAGGTCAGAATTGGAGGGAAGGTTTTGATTGAAGCGGTAGTATAGCAGTGAAGTAATATCTTACGGCAAACGCTTGACACCGCCTCAATAAGTACGGTAAAATAACGAAAACATCATAGAAAAGAGGCAATCATATGAATCAGGAAATTCCATACAAAATTTATCTGGAAGAAAGTGAACTTCCCACTGCCTGGTACAATGTGCGGGCGGATATGAAGAAGAAACCGGCGCCCCTTTTAAATCCCGCGACCTTTCAGCCTATGACGGCAGAGGAGCTGGGCACCGTATTCTGTGAGGAACTGGTCAAGCAGGAGCTGGATGACACCACTGCTTATATTGAGATCCCTCGTGAGATCCGGGACTTTTACAAAATGTACCGTCCGTCTCCCCTGGTACGTGCCTACTGCCTGGAGGAGAAGCTTCAGACTCCGGCGAAGATTTACTATAAGTTTGAAGGAAACAATACCAGCGGAAGCCACAAGCTCAATTCCGCTATCGCCCAGGCTTATTACGCCAAGAAGCAGGGACTGAAGGGAGTGACGACGGAAACAGGAGCTGGACAGTGGGGTACAGCCCTTTCCATGGCATGCGCTTACCTGGGGCTGGACTGCAAAGTCTACATAGTGAAATGTTCCTATGAGCAGAAGCCGTTCCGACGGGAGGTGATGAGAACCTACGGTGCGGCCGTAACTCCGTCGCCATCTGATACCACGGAGATCGGAAGAAAGATCTTAAAAGAACATCCGGGAACCACCGGAAGCCTTGGCTGTGCGATCTCGGAAGCTGTGGAAGTGGCCACCCATACGGAAGGGTATCGGTATGTATTGGGAAGCGTGCTCAATCAGGTGCTGCTGCATCAGTCTGTGATTGGCCTGGAGACCAAGACTGCTATGGATAAATACGGGATTCAGCCGGATATTATCATCGGCTGTGCTGGCGGCGGATCCAACTTAGGAGGACTGATCTCCCCGTTCATGGGTGAGATGCTGCGGGGAGAAAAGAAGTATCAGTTCATCGCCGTAGAGCCAGCATCCTGCCCGAGCCTTACGAGAGGAAAATACGCCTACGACTACTGTGATACCGGAATGGTGACTCCTCTGCAGAAAATGTACACGTTGGGAAGCGGCTTTATTCCCTCCGCTAACCATGCAGGCGGTCTCAGATACCACGGCATGAGCGCCGTACTCTCCGAGCTGTATGATCAGGGGCTGATGGAAGCGCGTGCTGTAGAGCAGACTTCTGTCTTTGAGGCAGCGGAATATTTTGCCCGCGTGGAAGGAATCCTTCCGGCGCCTGAGAGCAGCCATGCCATCAAGGTTGCCATCGATGAGGCGAAGAAATGCAAAGAGACCGGCGAAGAGAAGACGATCCTCTTCGGTCTTACCGGAACCGGATACTTCGATATGGTTGCTTATGAGAAGTATAATAACGGAGAGATGACCGATTATATCCCCACGGACGAGGATCTGAAAGCAGGCTTTGACGGGCTGCCCAAGGTTCCGGATAATCGGTAAATCCAACGATCGGTTTCAACCCCCGCAAGAAATCCCACTGGAAATCCAGAAAGCGAACTGGTTCCAGTGGGATTTTTATCTTAGTCTTCCTTGCCGTTCCAGCAGTAGGTGCAGAGCTTGCAGGGAGAGATACCGATGGATTCGATCATATCGTCCAGACGGTGGAAGCGGAGGGTTGTGAAGTTCAGCTGTTTGCGGATCTCCTCCACCATTTCTTTGTAGTTGGTGCTGTCTGGATTTGCGTAGTCATCCAGGAGTTCTTTGCTTGGATGTTCTCCTTCCCGTTCCTGGATAATTCTGCGGGTGATCAGATCCAGCTCCGAGGAGGAACGGGAGAAGTTCAGAAACTTACATCCATGAAGCAGCGGCGGGCATGCCGGACGGATATGAACTTCCTTGGCACCGCTGTGGTAAAGGAATTCCGTGGTTTCACGGAGCTGTGTTCCGCGGACAATGGAATCGTCGATCAGCAGAAGCTTTTTGTCATGGATCAGCCCGTATACGGGGATCAGCTTCATCTTGGCGATCAGGTTTCTCTGGCTCTGGTTCGTAGGCATAAAGGAACGGGGCCAGGTCGGCGTATATTTGATGAAGGGTCTGGAGAACGGGATACCGGATTCGTTGGCGTATCCGACCGCATGGGCGATACCGGAATCAGGGACGCCTGCAACGCTGTCGGGCTGCACATGGTCTTTGTCACGTCTGGCAAGCATACGTCCGCAGGCATATCGCATCTCTTCCACGTTTACCCCCTCATAGGTGGAAGTAGGATATCCGTAATATACCCAGAGGAAAGAACAGATTTTCATTTCTTTTCCGGGCTGTTTTACAGTCTCAATGCCTTCGGGGGTCATAAAGACGATCTCTGCAGGACCTAAATCCTTAACGTGCTCATATCCCAGGTTGAGATAGGCGAAGCTTTCAAAAGAAGCGCAGTAGGCATCGTCTTTTTTGCCGATGATTACGGGAGTACGTCCCAGACGGTCACGGGAGGCATAGATCCCTTCAGCGGTCATGACGAGAACCGTCATGGATCCGTCGATTTTTTCCTGCACGTTGATAAGACCTTCTACGATGCTTGGTTTCTGATTGATCAGGGCGGCTACAATCTCTGTCTGATTGATGTTCCCTCCGCTCATTTCCAGAAAATGGCTGAAGCCGGTTTGAAAGCATTCATTCATCAATTCCTTGGCATTATTGATCTTGCCGACACAGGTAACGCCAAAGCTTCCCAGATGTGAGTGAACCAGAAGGGGCTGGGGATCATAGTCCGAGATACATCCGATTCCCAAATTGCCGACTAGCTCATCGACATCTCTCTCGAATTTTGTGCGGAAGGGGGAATTCTGGATATTGTGAATTGCACGCGCAAATCCATTTTTTCCATGTACTGCCATTCCAGCTCTTCTTGTACCGAGATGGGAATGATAGTCTGTCCCAAAAAATAAGTCAAGTACACAATTTTCCTTTGCTGCTACTGCAAAAAAACCACCCATTTTTTGTTCTCCTTTTCGTTGTATTCGGTTTTCGTTCATTCCTATCATACCATAAATGTGAAATAAATCAAGACAAAGCAAATGCTGGCACTATAGGATGCCTTTTCTTCGCAGATGGCAGTATCGCTGAAATTGCAAAAAACGGCTTCCTGAGAGGAGGAGTATGGCGTTGCGGTTTTGGCGGTTCTATGCTAGAATGGAGACCAAAATGAAAAAAAGGAATGATGCAAAATGTTGGATTTGGTAATGGATGCAGTTATTGACTGCCTGAAAATGCTTCCTTTCCTGTTCCTGGCATTCCTTCTCATGGAAGGGGCAGAGCGTTATTATGGAAGGCATATGGATAAAATCATGCGGCAGTCCCGGAGGGAAGGACCGTTGATTGGAGCGATCTTAGGATGCGTTCCACAATGTGGATTTTCAGTTCTGGCATCTAATCTGTATGCGGGAGGGATGATTACCATTGGAACACTGCTGGCGGTCTATCTTTCAACCTCCGATGAGGCGATCTTGATTCTTCTGGCGGATTCCAGCAGGATTAAGGATGTCATTCCCCTAATCATTGCTAAGATTGTCATCGCGGTTGTCGCCGGTTATCTCATCGACTTTGTATTCCGCAAAAACCGGGAAGGGAGGAATATGGAGCAGGTCTGCGACCACTGCGGCTGTGAGGAGGAAGGGGGAATCCTGAAGCCGGCGCTTCGCCATGCCGTTCAGGTCTTTGTCTATTTGTTTGTATTTACATTGGCGCTGAACCTTATTATGGAAGGAATCGGCGCAGATGAGCTTTCAGAAATGCTCTTGGGAGATACCATTTTTCAGCCGAT
Organism: Candidatus Limivivens merdigallinarum; assembly: GCA_018713105.1. Lineage (GTDB taxonomy): Bacteria > Bacillota > Clostridia > Lachnospirales > Lachnospiraceae > Limivivens > Limivivens merdigallinarum. The sequence goes on from DVFT01000067.1 coordinate 4,095, forward strand.
TTTGGCAGCACTGATTGGCTTGATCCCAAACTGTGCGGCGTCTGTGATTCTGACGGAACTTTACCTTGGCGGCGCTATTAGTTTTGCGTCTGTGGTGGCAGGACTTTGTACTGGGGCAGGTGCAGGGCTTTTGGTATTGTTTCGGATGAACAAGGACAGGAAGGAGAACCTGAAGATCGTGGGGATTCTCTATGTGGTAGCGGTGGTCAGCGGAATGGTTCTGGAATTGTTTGCATAGGAAGCACATTTAAGAAGGAATGGGAAAAGTCTGCCCCAAAAAAGAGGCAGGCTTTTTAAACGTGGGTTTATAGAAAATTCGGTTATTTTTCACTCTTAGGTTCTTTTTTATATCAACATATGAGAATATAATCAAAGAAACGACCACCGTTTTTACTATTTTCTGATCGAGCAGAGGAGGACGCTATGGAGTGAATGAGATATTATTCAACATTCTAATTTGCTTTCTTGCAGGAATGGGCGCCGGCCTGGGAACCGGGTTTGCCGGGTTAAGCGCGGCAACGGTCATCAGTCCTATGCTGTTCACTTTTCTGGGGGTACCATCTTATGACGCGATAGGAATCGCGCTTGCCAGTGATGTTCTGGCGAGTGCTGTCAGCGCCCGGATCTATGCGAAAAACAAATGCCTGGACATCAAGAACGGTCTGGTGATGATGGCGGGGGTTCTTTCCATGACAGTGGTTGCAAGCTGGCTGTCCTCCTTTGTGGAGAGCCGTACCCTGGGCAGCTTTTCCGTGGTCATGACCTTGTTTCTCGGAGTGAAATTTCTGGTCTTTCCGGTAGCCTCCACCAGGAAGGCAATGGCGGGAGAAAGCCGTGCAGTCCGATTTTTCAAAAGCTTGGTCTGCGGCATGGCGATCGGCTTAGTCTGCGGCTTTTTCGGCGCAGGAGGCGGCATGATGAAGCTGTTCGTACTGACGATGGTGCTGGGCTATGAATTGAAAACGGCGGTGGGGACCAGCGTATTCATCATGACCTTTTCCGCCTTTACAGGCGCGTTCAGCCATTTTCTGATCAGCCAGCCCTCACAGCTGGATCTTTTGGCGATGTGCATCGTGTTTACCCTGCTGTGGGCGCAGATCGGAGCCAAAATAGCGGCGAAAGCGGAAACCTTGACATTGAACCGTATCGTTGGGGCAATTCTGACGATCTTGGGGGTATCCATGCTGCTGGTTACTTATTTGTAAGGGAGGAAAAACAATGAATTTTCTGAAAAAACACAAGAAAAAACTGATCATTGGAGCCATTCTCATCATTGTCCTTGCAGCAGCAGCCCCTACGATCATCGCGGCGATTGGGAAACTGTACACGGCACAGGAAACGGTGATACGTACCGACTGGACGACGGATATCGGGGAAATTGTAGACCAGGATGAAGAGCTGCAGATTGAATACGCCCAGGCGGTGCTGGGGGACAGCGTCCGCGCGCTGCAGCTGGTTCCCATGGATATTGAGGAGGAAGGGTTTACCTACTATGACACAGAGGTTCAGGGACGTCTGGAGCAGGCTTTGGAAAATCTCAAGGGCGGGGACATGTCCTGGACGGCAACCACCCCTCTGATTGTTCTGAACCCCTACGGCACTGGAAGCAACGGCCTGTACCTGTATTTTGAGACGGATCACAAAACGCAGGTGACTTATACCATCCATGTAGAGGATGGAGACATACCGGACTACACGGCTCTTGCACAGGAGGCGGACGGCGAGGAGTTTACCAACGTCCATGAGTTCCAGATCATAGGTCTGGTTCCGGGAGAAACCAACCAGGTGACTATGGAGGTCAAAGGCTCCTGGGGAAATGTCCGCCAGTCGGTTTCCTTTACGGTGGAGATGCCGGAAACCCAATCCGGGTACGCGACCCGCCTTGAGACGACGGACGGTGATTCCGGGGAAGCGCTTTCCGATGGTCTCTATGCGATGATGCGGGTAAACGGCTATCTGGGATATGGCTTTTTCTTTGACAACGATGGGATCCTCCGCTATGAGATGGCTCTGGAGGGCTTTGGCATGGACCGTATCCTGAATTGGAACCAGGATCTTATTACCTGTGTGTCCGCCAGCAAGCTGGCAAGGATCAATGGTCTGGGGCAGGTGGAACAGGTCTATGACCTGGGAAATTACGAACTGCACCACGATATCGGTTTCGGGCAGGATGGGGAACTCTTGGTGCTGGCAGAGGATACGGAAGGGGAGACGGTGGAGGATCTGGTGCTCTCCATAGACATGGAATCCGGTGAAGTGACAGAACTGATCGATTTTACGGAAATACTGCCGGACTATTTCGCCATAACCAGACCGATCAAAGCTACGGACGACATGTTCTGGCAGGCAGGAGAATGGGACTGGATCCACCTGAACAGCCTGCAGTATATGGGGGAGGATGACAGCCTGATCGTTTCTTCCCGGGAAACGTCCACGATTATCAAGGTAAAGAATATTCACGGGGAGATCGAGCTGGACTGGATGGCAGGCGACGACGGTTTCTGGGCGGATACCCCTTATGCGGAATACTGCCTGGAAATGGATGGGGATTTTGTGCCGCAGTACGGGCAGCACTGTGTGGAATATCTGAGGGATGGAGATGAGGATGGCGTATATTACCTGGCGGTATATAACAACAACTATTGGTCAGTCAGCAGCCGGGACGATTATGAACCGGATCTGGCGGACAGTGTGGGCACCAAGCTGTATGGCACCGGGGATGAGACCAGCCAGGTATATGTCTACCGGATTGATGAAAACGCCCGCACCTTTTCTCTGGAATCTTCCTTTGATGTGCCCTATTCCAGCATCGTATCCAATGGATCCCAGTATGGGGAAGAGGAGCATTGGGTGGTAAACAGCGGCGTATCGAAGGTATTCGGGGAATATGATTCTGAGGGAAATCTGATCAGGGAATATGCCTATGGCTGCGATATGCAGAACTATAGGACATTCAAATATGACATGGAGGGTATTTGGTTTGCCGGGGCTGTCGATTGACAGCCCTTTTTGGAGCTTGACAAACAGGGCTGCGTCGGGTAATATAAATACATACCGAATGTATGTTAATGAAAGGAAGATGAGATGTGGCAAGGAATAAGTATCCGGAAGTGACGGTGGAAAAAATACTGGATACGGCTCAGCAGCTTTTTCTGGAAAAAGGATATGACAATACGACGATTCAGGACATCGTAGACCATCTGGGCGGTTTGTCCAAAGGAGCGGTTTATCACCATTTCAAATCCAAGGAGGAGATCATAGACGCGGTAAGTGACCGGATGTTTTCGGTGAACAACCCCTTTGAGAAAGTAAAGGACCGTTCTGACCTGAACGGCCTGGAAAAACTCAGAGAGGCGATCCGGCTGAACCAATCGGATGAAGCTCAGAACAATATCGTCGTACAGTCCATTCCTCTCACGAGAAATCCCCGTCTCCTGGTGGAGATGATCGATTCCAACCGGCGGATCCTGACGCCTTATTATGAAGAATTGTTGGAGGAGGGAAACCGGGATGGCTCCATCCATACCGAATATGCCAGAGAGATTGCGGAGTTGATCCCGCTGCTCACCAGCCTGTGGCTGCTGCCGTCCGTATTTCCCTCCGACAAAGAGGGAATGAAGCGCAAGTTCCGTTTTCTCGGCGATATGCTGGACAAAATGGGCGTACCGCTGATGGATGATTCCATCTATGCTTTGGTGGAAGAATTTTTTGAGAAACTGCCAGAAGAACTATAAAATTGCCGGAAGGCAATTTTATATTGAAGACATACATTCGTTCGTTCGGTATTATAAAATACCGAAAATTTTTAGTTGGATACATACCGACGTATGGTATTGAAAGGAGGAAATATGAAATCAAAACTGTTTACCAGAAATTTTACCTGTTTGATCCTGGGACAGGTCTGCTCCCTGATTGGCAATTACACGCTGAAATTTGCCTTGTCCATGTATATCCTGGAGCAGACCGGGTCGGCATCCGTCTTTGCAGGGCTGTTGGCATTGTCCATGATCCCTACTATCCTGCTGTCCCCTTTTGGCGGTATTCTTGCAGATCGGGCGAACCGGCGGAATATCATGGTAGTTCTGGATGCCCTTTCCGGGCTGTCTGTGCTTTTGGCAGGGTTTGCGATGTCGCTGGGGCAGGAGATTGCCATCATCGGTGTGCTGCTGATCATCCTGTCTGTATTGGGAGCCTTTGAATCGCCCACGGTTCAGGCGTGTGTTCCCCAGATGCTTTCCGGGGAATCCGTGATCAAGGGAAATGCGGTTGTCAATCAGGTGGTGTCCATCGCGTCGTTGCTCACGCCCTTTCTGGGAAGCGTTTTCTATACGGCATTTGGAATCCGCCCGGTGTTTTATGGCGCGGTCGTCTGCTTTTTTTTGACCGCGTTTCTGGAATGCTTTATCCGGCTGGAAGATAGGAAGCCTAAAGTGAGCATGGGGATTGGCAGGATCATCCGGGAAGATGTTTCTGTCAGTATGAGATTTTTGAGACGGGATCAGCCCGGTATCTTGAAGCTGCTTCTTTTGGCTGCTCTGGTGAGTTTGTTTGTGGCAGGAAATGCTGTGGTGGGATTTCCTTATCTGGTGCGCACCGTGCTGGGGCTTTCCGCTTCCCACTACGGAGCGGCGGAAAGCGCGATGGGCATCGCATCCATTCTGGGCAGCCTGTGTGTCGCGCTTCTGGCAAAAAGGCTGTGTTTCCGGCACGTTTCCGCTGCCTTTCTGGCATTTGGGATCTGTCTGATCCCCTGTGGCGTGGCGTTCCTGCTTCCAATAGGAGCCTTTGCACGGTATCTGATCCTGCTGGCGATGTTCTGCGTCTGCCAGTTTGGGTGCAGTTTTTTCTCCACCTATGCGATTTCCATCATCCAGGAACGCACGCCGGAGCATCTGATGGGCAAGGTGATGTCCTATGTATTCACCCTTTCCCTGTGCGCGCAGCCCATCGGGCAGGTTGTGTACGGCGCTCTGTTCGACCGGTTTTCGGACAGCGTCTACTGGGTGCTGATTCCAAGCGGTCTGATTATATGCATGATTGGGCTCTGTTCCAAGGGATTTTTCGTTGAATTTGAAAAGCAGACTGGAACGTGTCAGAGAGAGGAGAAGCCCTGAAAGAGGCTGCCTTTATTTGGCAGCCTCCCACCGTCCTGACGCTCCGCAGGGGAGAATCAGCCCGTTCTTTGTTACAGGCAGCCCGATTTCCTGGGAATCCACGGCGCCGCCAAAAGACTTCAGCTCTGTGGAGAGCATGTAGGTGAGAACCGCAGGAGCGAGTCCTGTGGTGTAGGAATTGATGAGGAAGAAGAGCGGCTGATCGCTAAGAAGCTTGACGCAGAGCTGGATGAAGGAGTGAATGGAATCCTCGATCTTCCAGATCTCTCCCTTGGGACCGCGGCCATAGGAGGGCGGGTCCATGATGATGGCGTCATAGTGATTGCCCCGTCGGATTTCCCGCTCCACGAATTTTACGCAGTCGTCCACCAGCCAGCGGATCGGTGCGTCTTCAAGACCGGATGCGCGGGCGTTTTCTTTCGCCCAGGTTACCATTCCCTTGGAGGCGTCCACGTGGGTTACGGAAGCGCCGGCGGCAGCGGCGGCAAGGGTGGCTCCTCCGGTGTAGGCGAAGAGGTTCAGCACTTTGATGGGACGCCCTGCGTTTTGGATTTTCTCAGAGAACCAGTCCCAGTTGGCAGCCTGCTCCGGGAAAAGCCCGGTGTGCTTGAAGCTGAAGGGTTTCAGATGAAAGGTCAGATCCCCGTAGTGAATACTCCACTGTTCTGGCAGGTCAAAAAATTCCCATTCTCCGCCGCCCTTTTTGCTGCGGTGATAATGGCCGTTGGGCTTTCTCCAGCCCGGAAGGGTTTTCGGGGTATTCCAGATGACCTGGGGATCGGGGCGGATGAGAAGATAATCGCCCCAGCGTTCCAGTTTTTCGCCGGAAGAGGTATCGAGCACCTCATAGTCTTTCCAATTCTTTGCTATCCACATATTGCATAATATCCTTTCTGTTTGGGTTGCTATAAGCCAGCATATCAGGTATCAGGTTCCCTCATTTCCTTTACCCGGAACCAATAGGTATAGAAATCCTGGAATCCCAGGGAAGTATACAGATGTTTGGCGTAGGTATTTCCTTTTACCACCTGGAGGTAGGCCTTGTCGGCGCCTTTTTTCTTTGCTTCTGTGAGAATGGAGCTTGCAATGGCACGCGCCAGCCCTTTCCGCCGGCAGCTGGCATCCACATAGATGGCATAGAGCCCAATATGCCCGCGGTCCAGGATGCCCAGCCCCGAAGCAATCATCCGTCCATCGATCTCCACCTGAGCCACAATGGTTTCCTTTGGGATCGCCTTGAACATAGAAGGAACGATACGCCGGAGCGTGGGGTTGGTGGTGCCGTTCAGGCGGAAGAGGGCGGTGATCCATTCGTCGGTGATCCGGTCCCGAAGCTGCACGATGGCATCGTTGGGATAATAGATCGAGGATGGAAGACCGGAATTTCTGCCATAATATTCATATTCCGCAGAAACCGGCAGATAAGGATGAAGATTCTTAAGCTCCATGGTCATGACGTCGGTGGTGTGCTGGATCTCATAGCCCCGTTCCTCCAAAAGCTTGTCGAAGGAGGGAGGGAGCAGGGGGTTGATCTTAAAGATGGCAGGCGTGTGGTAATTGGTGTACATGGCTTCGCAGTAAGCGATCTTCTCCTCCACGGGGATGGAAGAGACACCGACTTGCTCGACGCTGTTGGTCCGGTGTGTGTAATTGTGGGAAAAGCGGATCAGCCAGCCGTCATAGAGCTCGATCTTATGGGAGGGCCAGGCATTCAGGGAAATTTCTTCGATCAGTTTCATGTAGGCTTCCCGGTTCATTCATCATTCCTCCTTTGCTTTTTCCGATTAACGCTTGTATCATTATATGCGAAATAGGAAGGAGAATCAAGATAAATACTTGAACTTCTGGTTTTCTTCTGGTAAAGTGAGTAAGGTAGGAGGTGCGAATATGAAATTAGGTTTTATCGGCTGCGGCAACATGGGAAAAGCCATGCTGGGCGGCATTTTGAAAAATCAAATCCTGGAGCCGGGGGACGTGTGTGTATCCGCCCTGCACCAGAACACGCTGGATGAGATTCATAAAACCTATCAGGTGGACGTTACCTTGGACAACAGGGAAGTGGCGAAAGCAGCCGACATCCTGATCCTGGCGGTGAAGCCCCAGTATTATGGGGAGGTGATCGAAGAGATACGGGATGTCATGAAAAAGGATGCCGTGTTTGTTTCCATTGCCCCGGGCAAACGGATGGAATGGTTTTACGGACAGTTTGGGAGAAAGCCAAAGATTGTCCGCTGTATGCCGAATACTCCGGCGCTGGTAGGGGAAGGAATGACCGGCGTATGCTGCAACGAACTGGTCAGCCAGTCGGAGAAAGAGGAGGTCTTGAGGATCCTTCAGGGCTTCGGGCATGCGGAAGAAGTGACAGAGCCCCTGATGGATGTTGTGGTCTCAGTCAGCGGAAGCGCGCCGGCATATGTATTTCTGTTTATTGAGGCAATGGCGGATGCGGCGGTGGCTGACGGAATGCCCCGGGCACAGGCGTACCGCTTTGCCTCCCAGGCAGTGCTGGGCAGCGCCAAGATGGTGCTGGAGACCGGCAGACATCCGGGGGAACTCAAAGATATGGTATGTTCTCCGGGAGGAACCACCATCGAGGCGGTTCGCGTACTGGAGGCAAAGGGCATGCGAAGCGCTGTGATCGAAGCGATGAAAGCGTGCTGCCAAAAAGGAAAAGAAGTGTAAAGGAGAAGAATCATGGAGAGAAAGACAGCGTGGGAGAAATACTCCCAGGAAGAGAAACAGAACGTATTCGACTTTGCAGAAGGATACAGGAAATTTTTGAGCAAAGGAAAGACGGAGCGGGAATGTGTGAAACTTGCCGTGGAAGATGCCAAAGCGCACGGATATGTGGATATTGAGGAGATTCTCCGGGACGGACGGAAAATCAATCCGGGGGACAAGATCTACGGTGTGTGCATGAACAAGATGCTGGCGATGTTCCACATCGGGCAGGAACCGCTGGAAAAGGGCATGAACATTCTGGGCGCCCATATCGATTCCCCGAGGATCGACTTAAAGCAGAATCCCATCTATGAGGATACAAAGCTTGCCATGTTGGATACCCATTACTATGGCGGCGTGAAGAAATACCAGTGGGTTGCCCTGCCCCTTGCCCTCCACGGCGTGGTGGCAAAGAAGGACGGTACGGTGACGGAGATCCATATCGGTGAGGAGGCATCTGATCCGGTTCTTGGAATTTCCGACCTTCTGATCCATCTCTCCGGGGACCAGATGCAGAAAAAAGCATCGGTAGTCGTGGAAGGCGAGGATCTGAACGTGCTGGTAGGCAGCATCCCGCTGAAGGATGAGGAGAAAGAGCCGGTGAAAAAGCAGATTCTCTCGCTGCTCAAGGAAAAATACGGGATGGAAGAGGACGATTTCATCTCCGCAGAGCTGGAGATCGTTCCGGCAGGCGAGGCAAGGGACTATGGGTTCGACCGCAGCATGATCATGGGCTACGGCCATGATGACCGCGTGTGCGCTTACCCGTCCTACCAGGCAATGTTTGCGGTGGAGAATCCGGTGCGGACCTCCGTGGCGCTCCTGGTGGACAAGGAGGAGATCGGCAGTGTCGGCGCCACCGGAATGCACTCCCAGTATTTCGAGAACCTGGTGGCAGAGATTCTCTACGCCAGCGGGGAAGAGAGCAGCATCAAGCTGAGAAGGGCGCTGATGAACAGCCGGATGCTCTCCTCAGATGTGAGCGCGGCATTTGACCCCAACTATCCTTCCGTGATGGAGAAAAACAACTGCGCTTACCTGGGACTGGGACTGACCTTCAACAAATACACCGGCTCCAGAGGAAAGAGCGGATCCAATGACGCCAACGCCGAATATATGGCACGGATTCGAAGAATCATGGACGATGCCAATGTCTCCTGGCAGACGGCAGAGCTTGGCAAGGTAGATCAGGGCGGCGGCGGAACGATTGCCTACATCATGGCGAACTACGGCATGGAGGTCATCGACAGCGGCGTGGCAGTTCTGAATATGCATGCTCCCTGGGAGATCATCAGCAAGGCGGACCTGTACGAGGCATACAGAGGGTATGTGGCATTCCTGGAGGATAAGTAAAATTTAAGAAGGAGCATCATGATCGTTTTGGAGACATTGTGATGCTCCGTTTTTGATTTTCTAAAGTAGAGAATTTTGTGGAGAGTGAGGATATAATGAATGATTTTTTGCTGTGGTTCGTGCTTATCATGATAGCGGGATTGATCGTTGCATCTATTCTTTATATGAAATCAAAACAAATTAGGATGGAAAATTATTATCTGTTATTGCAGAAACAGATGATAGAAGATCATTATCAAACATTGAATGACCAAGTGAAGCTGGAAAGAAAATTTCAACATGATGTAAAAAACTATATTCAGA
>DVFT01000068.1 GCA_018713105.1 Candidatus Limivivens merdigallinarum
ATTAACCGTATCCGAAGCAGGCCTCTACGTGATTCAGGGATTTGAGACAAATTATGTTTACAGCCCCATGGCAGTGTTTGTCGGAATGGATATGACAACAGGAACGCCAAATGGTGTGGTGGCTCCTGCGGCGGTGAACGCTAAGAAACAGCCTACATGGACCGAGAAGGAAGTAGATGATCCGAACAAAATCACAGAGATCGGCAGAACGCTGACCTATACGGTTACCTCAACGGTTCCCTATTTCGCAGATACAGAGCAAGCCAAATCATATTGGGTAAGCGACGTTATCCTTAAGGGTGCAGAGTACGTTTTAAATGAAGGAAAACTTGAAGTAACGGTTAGGATCGGAAATGGAACAGAATACGAAAAGACGCATAAGGTAGAAGTTAAGAAATATACAGGAACTGAGGCTGACTATGTAGGTAAAGATTCCTTCGCGCTCGACCTGACTACGGAATTAAATGTAGCAAACAATACATACGCAAACCAGACCATTACAGTTTCTTATAAGGCAAAAGTGACAGATGTTCTTCTTCATAACGATGCTATGTTCGGAAAGGGAGAGCATAAGGCCGATTTTGGCAAAGACTTTGAAAAACTGGTTACCGCTAAGGTTACCTTCGTAAAGACTGGCGAGAATAATGTAAAACTCAACGACGCGGTATTTGTATTGACGAATGGAAAAGAAGGCGAGGATTTAAGATACGCAAGCTTTACGACAGAGGAAGGCGCTCCCACAGCATATAAATTTACCAAATGGTTAACAGAAGCAGATGCAAAAGCAGGTGATGAGTTTAATGATAGCGTAAAACTTACCACAGGTGGGACAGACACGGAGGGGGCAGCGCTTGGTACCTTCACCGTATCTGGTCTTGATTATGATGAAGATAACGATCAGTATGAATTTGTCGAGATTCAGGCGCCGGATGGCTACAGCATCAACAAGGAGAACTCAAAAATTAAATGGACGGCTATGACAGATGAGAATGGAGATGGTATTCCGGATAACCTGGACGTAGAACTGACCGGAGATGCTACTATGGCAGATACCAAGCTTTCCGAGCTGCCTTCCACCGGCGGCATCGGTACCACGATCTTCACCATCGGCGGATGCGCCATCATGATCGCGGCAGCGGCTCTGTTCTTCGCGGGACGCAGAAGAGAGAAGAGCAACTAATTCGCGCCATAGCGAAAGAAACCAGACAAAAACAAAACAATCCGGGGCGGATCTTCCGCCCCGAATTAAAAAATATGAGACAGATACAACAATGAGGAGAGATCGGATGAAAAAGAAAGTGAACATAATCATTACAGCGCTGCTTTTTTTAGCCGGTTTGTCCCTGCTGCTGTATCCGGTTATCGCGAATCAGTGGAACAGCTACCGCCAGAGCAGACTGATCTCAAGCTACCACGAAACCATCGCGCAAAAGGAGCAGGGGGAAGACATCGACTACGAAGCGGAATGGGAGCGGGCGCGGGCCTACAACGAAAGCCTGAAGCCTATGATCCTTCCGGATTCCTTCGCGGTCGCCCAGGCCTCCGGGCGGGATGAGGAGTATATGGCCTGCCTGAACCTGAACGGCGACGAGATCATGGGGATTGTGGAGATTCCCAAAATCGACGTCACCATCCCCATCTATCACACCACAGAGGATGAAGTGCTGCAGCTTGGAGCAGGGCATCTTGAGGGAAGTTCCCTTCCGGTAGGAGGAGAGGGGACGCACTCCGTAATATCCGCTCACCGGGGACTGCCAAGCGCCGCCCTCTTTACCGATCTTGACCGGATGGAGGAGGGAGATCATTTCCTTCTTCACATACTGGACGATACCCTCTGCTATGAGGTGGATCAGATCAACGTGGTGGAGCCGGAGGATACGGAGCTTCTCTCCGCGGTAGAGGGAGAGGATCTTGTAACGCTTCTTACCTGTACGCCCTACGGCGTGAACAGCCAGCGCCTTCTGGTAAGGGGTCACCGTGTTCCGTATGTGGAGGAAGAAGTGGCGGAAGAGAAGGTTCCCCTGTCGCAGATCAGCCTCCACACCAGTTATCTGCTCTGGGTGATCGTCGGATTGACGGTGACCGGATTGTTTATCCTTTTCCTGTATGGAAGAGACAGGAAAGCCCGCGCACGGGCGGAGGCGTCCGGCAGTCCGGCAAAGGAGCGGAAGGAGCGGCGGGAATGAAAAGGAAGATATGCAATATCCTGTTTGGGCTGCTGTTCCTGTTCGGTTTTCTGGTGCTGGCATATCCCACCATAGCAGATCAGTGGAATACGTACCGTCAGAACCGTCTGATCAGCAGCTACGAAGCTGCGGTGGAGAAGATGGAGCCGGAGGATTTCACAAAGGAATGGGAAGCCGCACGGCAGTTAAACAGTACATTGAAACAAAACAATATCTATGGAGATGTATTCTCCACGGATGAGGAGGAACTGGAGAGTACCGAATATTGGAAGGTGCTGAACATCGGCGGCGACGGTGTGATGGGGTATTTGTCCATTCC
>DVFT01000069.1 GCA_018713105.1 Candidatus Limivivens merdigallinarum
TAAAAGTCTCGCTGTTTCATTACGACACGGATAGAAACTATCGTACTGACGCTGCCGTAAACACTCAAAGGTGCCAGCTACTCCCTTTTATCTTGTGTTACTATAATCCATTTTTTTTGCCGTGTCAAGTCTTTTGCTCAAATCTATATTTTTCCGTATTCCAATAATTTATCTTTTCTCACATCAAAAATATGGTATAATGTCAGTTATGACTGGAACTAAAAACACATCAACTTGTTTACAGGAGGACATCTATATGCTTGTAAAGGAATTGCTTACACAGTTTTTTGACGCCTACCTGGTAAAAAGAGATTTGAAGGGAGCCTTATCATTCCTTGTGGATGATATCATCAGTCTCGGAACCGGCGCCCATGAGATCGCCCTGAACAAAAAAGAATTGGAACGACTGATGAACTCCGAATTTCAAAGTATCCCAACCGGCTTTCAGTACGAGATCACCCAATACTGCGAACACATGTATACCAAAGACTTATGCGGAGTCTACTGCAGTGTCGTAACTTCGATGGCAGGGAACCGCATATCTGATGTATCTTTCCAAACCCGTCTTACAATGACTGCCGCAAGGATAGACGGTCAATGGAAGATCATCAATCTACACATGTCTACGCCATCTGACCAGCAAGAAGGGGAAGAATTCTTTCCCATTAAATACGGGCGGCAGGCAATTGGAAAATTGGATGCTTCCGCCAGTAAAAAATTAATAGAAACAATGCTTTCTATGCTTCCCGGCGGCATTATGGGCGGATATCTGGAAAAGGGATTCCCTCTCTATATCATCAACGATACTATGCTGAATTATCTCGGCTATACTTATGATGAGCTTGTCGAAAACACCGGTGAGGAAATGCAAAAGATCATTGCGCCTGAAGACTGGGAACGTGTAGAACGGACAATTTATGAAAGCATTGAGAAAACCGGAGAATATGATGTCCAATACCGCATCATCCGGAAGGACGGCACCCGGTTATGGGTTGACGACAAAGGACACGAAATCACCACCGAGGACGGCAGGAAAGCCATGATCAGCGTCATGCTGGATATCAGTGAAAACATCAAGCTTCAAGACGAGCTGCGTAAGGAAGCCATGGAAGACTCCCTGACGGGGCTTTTGAATCGCAAGGGAGCCATTTTTTACATTGAACAAAGTCTGCTTAAGAATCACCCAGGAGCCATGTTTCTGTTGGATATTGACAATTTCAAACAATTAAACGATACTTACGGGCACCAGGCTGGGGATCAGGTACTGAGGATACTGGGGAAAATCCTAAAAAGCAATTCCCGGGAAGGAGATGTATCTGCACGCATTGGCGGTGATGAATTTATCCTGTTTCTTCCGGGCTGCACGCGTCAGGATATTCTCAATAAAAGGGCTGACCGTATTTGTTCTGACTTCCGGAAAACGGGTTCTGTCTACAACGATGTAGAACTTTCCATCAGTATCGGGATTGCTGTCAGCGATGATGCACATGATTTCGACCAGCTATTCAAGCTTGCGGACAAACGGCTATATGCGGTAAAGAAAAACGGAAAGGACAATTTCCGTTAATCAGCAAACATCGTTGTAAAAAAAGCAGTCCATTGGAAATCCCAGGCTTGCAACAGCCTGAACTTCCATGGACTGCATTTTTTTGCGCTGTCGTCTAAATGATTGACCTCGCGCTCCCATTCTGCTATTTCACTACAAGATTGATAATCTTTTTCGGTACGTAAATTTCCTTAATAATTGTTCCGGAAAGCTTCGATCCCAGCGTTTCCTTTCCTTTCGCGATGGCTTCCTCCTTGGAAATATCCACCGGAATGGAGATCACCGCCTTCGTCTTTCCATTGATCTGAACAGGTACCTCTACCTCGTCGTCCTTCATCGCTTCCTCATCATGTTCCGGCCATGCATTGTCAAATACGCTTCCGGAGTGTCCCAGCTGCTCCCACAGCTCTTCGGCAAGGTGCGGCGCAAACGGAGCCAGAAGGATCACTGCTGTCTCCAGAGTCTCTTTGTCGATCCCTCCTTGTTTGGACATCTCGATCATCTTGTTGTTGTATTCCATGAATGCGGATACTACCGTATTCAGACTAAAACTATTCAAACGCTGTGTCACCGTGTGAACCATGCGGTGGCGAAGCTTCACCATCTCTTTGGTTGCAGCCACGTTTTTGTCCTTATTATCCATCACCAGGTTCCAAAATTTATTCAGGAAACGGTAAACGCCGTCGATTCCCCGGTCATCCCATTCTGCGTCCAATTCAGGCGGACCTACGAACAGCTCGTACATTCTCAGGGAATCACATCCGTAGTCCCTCACCAGATCATCCGGAGAAATGACATTTCCTTTGGATTTACTCATCTTGATGCCGTTCTTTCCGGTGATCATTCCCTGATTAAACAGTTTCTGGAATGGTTCGTCAAAATCAATCACACCGATGTCATACAAGAACTTCGTGTAGAATCTGGAATACAGAAGATGCAGAACCGCATGTTCCACACCACCGATGTACATATCCACCGGCAGGTATTTGTCTGCTTTTTCCTTGGATACCAGCTCTTTGTCGTTGTGGGCATCCACATAACGAAGGAAATACCAGGAAGAACCAGCCCATTGGGGCATTGTATTTGTCTCCCTCTTGGCCGCAGCTCCGCAGACCGGACAAGTAGTATTGACCCACTCATCAATAGCAGCCAACGGAGATTCTCCCGTTCCGGTGGGCTCGTAGGATTCCACATCCGGCAGGGTCAGCGGAAGCTGCTCTTCCGGAACCGGCACATTTCCGCATTTCGGGCAGTGAATAATCGGAATCGGCTCTCCCCAATAACGCTGACGGGAGAATACCCAGTCACGAAGCTTGTAATTCACAGTCTTCCGACCGATTCCCATCTTCTCAATCATCATCGGCGCCTCTTTTTTCAGGACTGCAGACTCCATGCCATTCCAGTCGCCGGAATTGATCATGGTTCCGGATGCCTCCGTGTAGGCTTCCGTCATATTTTCAATCTCTTTGCCGTCCTTTGCGATAACCTGGACGATCGGAATATGGAACTTCGTGGCAAACTCAAAGTCACGGTCGTCATGAGCCGGCACACACATAATAGCTCCGGTTCCATAATCCGCTAATACATAATCTGACAGCCAAATCGGTGTTTTCTTTCCGTTCAGCGGGTTGATCGCGTAGCTTCCGGTAAACACGCCGGTCTTTTCCTTATCCTGAAGACGATCCACGTTGGATTTCATCGAGGAATCGAAAATATATTTTTCCACAGCTTCCCTGGTCTCATCCGTAGCCAGGCTGTGTGCCAGCGCGTGTTCCGGCGCCAATACCATAAAGGTTGCACCATGCAGGGTATCCGGTCTCGTGGTATAGACCGTGATTTTCTCTTCTCTTCCTTCGATGGGGAAATCCACCTCAGCGCCGTAGGATTTGCCGATCCAGTCGGTCTGCATCTTTTTTACCTTCTCCGGCCAATCCAGCTTGTCCAAATCATTCAGAAGGCGTTCTGCATACTTCGTGATTTTCAGCATCCACTGACGGAGATTCTTCTTCGTTACAGGCGTGCCGCAGCGCTCACAGCAGCCGTTGACTACTTCCTCATTAGCCAGACCGGTCTTACAGGACGGACACCAGTTGATGGGAAATTCCTTCTCGTAGGCCAGACCTTCCTTAAACATTTTTACGAAAATCCACTGAGTCCATTTGTAGAATTTCGGGTCTGTGGTATTGACCTCCATATCCCAGTCATAGATGGACGCAATCTCATTGATCTGACGCTTGATATTTGCAATATTCTCTGCCGTGGAGATCGACGGATGCTGTCCTGTCTTGATCGCATAGTTTTCAGCCGGAAGGCCGAATGCATCCCACCCCATCGGATGGATCAGATAATACCCCTGGAGCATCTTGTAGCGGCTCCACACATCAGAAATCACATATCCCCTCCAGTGTCCCACATGGAGACCATTGCCGGAGGGATATGGAAACATATCCAGACAATAATATTTCGGCTTTTTGCCATCGTTGACGTTCACCGGGTGTTCTTCCCAGCGTTTCCGCCACTTCTGCTCAACGGCACGGTGATTGTACGGTGTTGCCATTGGTTTTTCCTCCTCATTGCTCAGTAAATATTGTATACATAACCTAATGTTTAATTTTACCCACTTACCCGTTATTTGTCAATAGACGGGTTTTTGTATTTTAGCGTTCCACAGCTTTCTTCCTTCCC
>DVFT01000070.1 GCA_018713105.1 Candidatus Limivivens merdigallinarum
CCATAGTCATTGTTATCTCTCTATTCTTTATATTTTGCAGTTGTTTCCACCCGCTGATTGCTACTTTTCGGGTGGCTTGTTTGCTATACACTTTTTTGGTGGTTTACCTCTACTTTCTTGTTTCAAACTTCCTGCTCCTTTTCATATTTCCCATAGTCTAGCATATGTGCCTTTCCAAAACAATAAGGCGGAACACAATTTTTTGCGTTCCGCCCCATCCCTTTCGTGAAATGCTGCTGTTTGCTGTTATTCAACCGTCACTTCATAACTCTTTCAGGAGTCATGTCTGATCCTTCAGTCGTCATCATCGTCATCGCCGTCATCATCCCAATCATCGTCATAACGGTCATCGTCCCGATCGTCATCCCAGTCATCATCATAACGGTCGTCGTCCCAATCATCGTCATAACGGTCGTCATCATCCCAGTCGTCGTCATAACGGTCGATGTTCCTTGCTTTTACTGTCACTGTATAGACCACCGTCTTCCCTGTCCGGGTATTTTTGCAGGTAACCTTTGTGGTGCCGCTTTTTCTCGCCTTCAGTTCGACTTCATCACCGGTCGAATCATCATCAAACCTTAAGACAGAAGAATCCTGAATGCTCCATCTCAGGTAACGATCCTTTAATCCACTGGATTTTTTTACCTTTAGTTCGAAATCATTGCCGACCGTTACTGTCCTGCTGGCATTTCCTACCCGTTTGATCACGGAAGTGGTCGCACGTTTCTTAACGGTTACCGTTACATAAGCGTATTTTTTGGTTCCCCGGATCTGGCATCGAAGCTTCGCAGTCCCTGCTCTTACAGCTTTGATCTCCACTTCATTATCCGTCCTGTCATCATCGTCAAAGCGGATAATATTTCTGCCCTTCACAATGGTCCAACGGAGAGCATCCTCGTCCGCATCCCGCGGATAGGTTCTCACCTTCACCTCAAATTCTGTGCCTACATAAACCGTCCTTTGTTTCTGTACTGCTGTAATCCTCCTCGGCCTTGGGTCATCATCCGCAGCGGCGGTCAATCCCATCATACAT
Source organism: Candidatus Limivivens merdigallinarum (assembly GCA_018713105.1). Classification (GTDB taxonomy): domain Bacteria; phylum Bacillota; class Clostridia; order Lachnospirales; family Lachnospiraceae; genus Limivivens; species Limivivens merdigallinarum. Next base: position 1,034 of record DVFT01000070.1, read on the forward strand.
AATGTAAAGAGAAACAGCATGATTACCAATACAGCCTGTTTTTTTGCCTTCATCTCTTCCTCCCTTTCCAACAGCAGCACTCCATCAAAAAGGTTTGCTCTATTCTACCCGATTGCGGCCTCTTATGCAATTCTTTTTTTGTTAAATCTCTGTAAAACCAGCAGAAAAACGGACTTTACATAAGCTCTTCTTCCTCTTCCTCTTTCTTTTGCCTGTCCCAATATTGTTTCATTGCCCTGTCTGCTCTCCCCGCCGCTGCTGCACAGGTCCAGAGGGTCAGAATCCCAGCCAGCACAAAGCCCGCCAGCAATATCCGCATCACCCAGATTGCCGACATCCCCTTTCCAAATCTTTTTTCATAGTATGGGGATGCTGCCTGATTTTATGCTCGGATCAGGGAGATATTTTCCCAATCCATACGGCTGCCTCCTGGGCATATCACCTCAAGAAAAGCCACCGCACTCCTCCCAAAGGACAAGCGCGATGGCTTTCTGTCATGACAGTTTTAAGCCCATCTCGATCAGTTCCGCTTTTACTTCCTCGTACATTGCCTGCCACTCAGGAAGCGGTGTCAGGGTTTCACAGTCATAAGCCTTGTCGAAACGGACGCCCGGATTTCCTCCTTCTTTTCGGAAGACTCCTTCGTATTTTTCCAGAAGCTTCAGCACGATGTCATTTGCCTGCTTTCTGGTAAGCTTCTGTCTGGCAGCGGCTTTACCGACCTCTGCCATCAGGCGCACCTCCAGTCCGGTGCCGTTGGGAGCATTTCCATTAGCTGCGCCGATTCCCTCCAGATGACCTCCGCAGACGGTCACTACCAGGGTATTGGCTGCCACTTCATAGAGCAGCTCCTTGGTCATTGCTCCGCTTGCCGGCCACAGATCGCAGACGATAATCGCCGGCGCCTGGGTGGCAAACGTCTGGCAGAGCACAGCCTGAAGCCAGAGGCAGCCTCTCGCTGTAGTTGCCACATCCTGAATATGGATGGGATGGCAGAGATGATAGTCTGCCGCACAAATCAGGTTTGCCGCCAGGATGGAGGCGATCATCACCATCGTAGCTCCCGGCGCATCCCCGCCAAGACCGCCCACCATGGTGCACGCCAGAGAAGCATTCCTCATGCCATAGTCCATAGAATTGGCGGCACGGAGAAGATTGCCATTGTCGATCATCAATTCGTTGAAGGTTGCCACCAGATGGGAATCACAGGGACGAAGGGCTCTTTCATAGGCTGCCGCGAAGTCCCCTACTTCCGTCACCGCACTTTCCGCTGCCAAAAGCCCCATGCCGGGACGCCCTACCTCTTCCAGTGCCTGATGCAGATACTGAAGTTCCTTTCTCACGGCGAAGACCTCTGTCACATCTCCACTCTTTACCGCAAATCCGTCTACGTCCACCAGGGAACCGCAGGTCAGAAGATCGATCAGCGGCTCCTTCGCCACGCTCTTGATAATCGGATAATAGATTTCCTCCGGTGTAGGACAGCCCGGATTTCCAGCCCAGATAATGGGTTCCCGCTCATCTTCTACCTTTCTGGCAGTCAGGGTCACAGCGTCTTTTCCCTCACCCATCACCAGTTCCGTCTTCATATTCCGGATACCCTCCTCGATCTCCTCCTCGGAGAACCGGATCACCCGCTGGGTAGTCAGATTGTACATACCGATGTTTTCAATCAGCTTCTTAGACGCTTCAAACATATCCTGGAACAGCTTCTCGTCCTCCGGAATAATGATATTTTTATCCCAGGAGAATCCGTATTCATCCATCAAGTCCCTGACACCCTCGATGACGTAATCCATATCCCAGTCGTCCTTTGAGACCTTTTCACCGGTATGGCTTCTCTGACAAAACTCCAAAAACTTCCTCTTATCCATTCTTATTTTCCACCTTTAACGTTTTCCACAAAGAAATCCTGAGCCAGAATCTCTTCATCACTCATGGTTTCCCCTTCTGCTACCAGGACGTTGCCCTCATCATCCTTCAACTCGCCGCCGTACACGGAAATCTCGCCGTTTGCAATCTGGTCTCTCACAGCCAGAACCTGCTCCTGAATCTCCGCCGGAACCAGATCGCTGTTGAAGTCAGCCAGAGCTGAGCACTCGCCGCCTTCGTAGTAGTTCGCAGAGTGATCCATCGTCCCGGCTGCCGTCTGCTGGAAAATATCCTCAAAAATCGGAGTCCAGTTCCATACAAAGGAGGTCAGAACTGCGCCCGGCGCATAATCCTGCATGTTTACGTTGTAACCGATGCAGAAAGCTCCATTTTCCTCACAGGTCTGAGGCACTGCCGGGGAAGAAGCTTCCATGCCCATATATTTGATGCCGCTGTCAATGAGGCTCTGGGCGTTATTGGACTCAATGTCCAGATCGTACCAGCTGTCAGCCCAGAGCACCTGCACGGTGGCATCCGGATTGGCATATTTCGCGCCCAGCGCATAAGCGTTGATGGCAGTACGGACAGATGCTTCGTCCATGCTTGCCTCGAATCCCAGCTCGTTGGAGCCTTCGTTCAGCAATGCACAGAGATATCCGGCCTGGAACATTCCCTCATAGCCGCGGATCTGAAACTCTACGATATTGTCATAGACGTCATTTCCCTGCTGAGCGAATACAATATCCGGATATTCGTCTGCAAGCTCAGAAAGAATGGAAGCATACCCTGCAGAGCCTCCAATAATGATATCCGCTCCGCTGTATGCCAGTTCTTCCACTGCGGCCTGGATCAGCGCGGGATCTTCTTCTGAAATTTCCTCCATAGTCAGGAGATTTGTGGAAGTATCGATTCCAAGGTTTTCGCAGGCAGCAACCAGCCCTTCATGCATTGCCTGTGCCCATCCTCCATCTTCTACTACGGAATACTGGATTTCACCGATTACCAGGTCGCTTACATCCTTTGATTCAGATGCCTGTGCAGAGAATCCTCCCATCGTCAGGCTCATCAGTGTGGATGCGGTCAATACAAGACCAAGTGTTTTTCTTTTCATCGTCGTCGTTCCTTTCCTTTGTTAGATTTATGCCTGCATCCGACAGTACACTAGAGTGTCGGTGATGCACAAGTTATCGGTTACCGTGCCTCTCTGTCATATGGCTTTCCAAGAGCGGCAGGCTGTGTCGTATGTACCTTTCTGAAATTCCCGGTTGCCAGGATAAACGCCACGATCGTCGCAACATAAGGCAGGGCGCTGAAAATCTCGGTAGGAACTCCTGGAAGGTAAATCTGAAGGTTGCTTCCTAGGCAGCTGACAAAGCCGAACAGGAGCGCTCCCAGCGTCAGCCTTACTGGATTCCAGGAGGAAAATGCCACCAATGCAAAGGCAATCCAGCCCTTTCCTGCTGTCATCCCACTGCTCCAGAAGTTCGTATTGGCAAGGGATACGCAGGCTCCGCTCACGCCGATCATCATACATCCAAAGACCACATAAGCATAGCGCATGGCAAATACGTTCATTCCGGCAGAGTCAAGCGCCGCCGGATTCTCTCCCAGCGCCCGCAGATAGAGTCCCTGCCTGGTTTTAAAAATGTAAAACATTGACAGCGGAACCATCACATACATGGCATAGACCAGGAGATTCTGGGAAAACAGAACCGGCCCGATAAAGGGGATGCTGGACAAGCCCGGGATCGGAATATTCTCAAAACGAAGGTTGGCAGCTACACCAGCCACATCCTTCCCCAAAAAGCCGCTTAAGCCTGTACCAAAGGTCAGCATCGCCATACCGCACACAGTCTGGTCTGCCTGGAGCGTCACCGTCAGAAAAGCGAATACCAACCCGAACACGGCGCCAACCAGAAGGACTACCAGAAAGGACAGCGCCAAATTCTGGGTGTTGACTGCCGCGATATAGCCTGACACAGCTCCCATCAGCATGATTCCTTCCACCCCCAGATTCATCACGCCGGCACGCTGGGAAAAAGTCTCCCCAATCCCCGCATACATGACGGACACCGCATAGACGATCGCACCTGAAAAAAGAGAAACCAACAATGTCATCATGCCTTTTTACCTCCTTTCTTCACCGAAACAATCCGATACCGGAGGAAAAAGTCCCCCGCAATCACGATGATCATGATAGCTCCCTGCATCATCGTGGCAATCTGTGCCGGAACGCCCATCACCTGCACAGTAGCGCTGCTGTTCTGAAGTCCAGCCAAAAGGAAGGATACCACGATCACCACCAAGGGGTTCTGGCGGCTTAAGTAGGCGATGACGATCGCCGTATAGCCTGCGTTGTTCGGCATGTTTTCCTGCACCCTTCCGGTGATGCCGGCAAACTGTATGAAGCCCGCCAGACCTGCCAGACCGCCGCTCAAGCCCAATACCAAAAGGATATTTTTCTTAAGATTGATTCCTGCATACCGCGCTGCCGTCAGGCTCTTGCCCATGACGCTGATCTGATAGCCGCTGGTCGTGTATTTATAGAAACAAAACATCAGGACAGCGATCAGGATCACCAGCGGAAACGCCACGCTTACCTCAAGCCCTGGAATCTCTCCCAACGCCAGGCTGTCCGGGATCTTCTCCGTCTGTCCTACGTTCTGCCCTGCCGCCTTCCATGGCCCGAGACAGAGATAGGACAGGAGGATCAGCGCTACGTAATTTAACATCAAAGTAGTAATACACTCATCCACATCCCAGAATGCTTTTGGAATCGCGCAGAGCAGAGCCCAAATAGCGCCCCCTAAAAAACAACAGACCGCCAAAACAAGAATTCCAAGGATACCTGGAAGCTTAGGACCATAGAACGCAAAGGCGCCTCCCAAAATAGCTCCCACTGCATACTGCCCTTCCGCGCCGATATTATTCAGGTTCATGCGGAAAGCAATGGAAACGCCCAGCCCGCAGAGCATCAGCGGAAGCCCCGACTCCACTGCGCTCCGGATTCCCCGCACTGAGAGGAACGCCCTGCTGAACATTCTTCCATAGACTTCCAGCGGATTGAATCCCACCGCAGCTATAATCACACCGCAAAATGCCAGTGCAACCAGCACAAACAGAATCGAATTCAGAAGGACTGCCAGTGCACTTCTTTTTGTTTTTTTCTCTAATCTGAATCTTCTCATTTTTTCTCTCCTGACATCAATCTTCCTACTGTGTCATAATCTGTCTTATCCGTATCCAGAACAGCCATCATCTTGCCGTCACAAAGGACTCCGATCCGATCAGAAAGCTGGAAAATTTCATCCAGCTCCTCAGACACCAGGAGGATTGCCGTCCCCTTTTCGCTTTCCTTACGAAGGATTCGGTGAATTGCTTCCGCCGCGCCAATGTCCAATCCCCGTACCGGATAGGACGCTACCAGAAGTGCGGGGGTTCCATTGATCTCCCGGGCAACCAAAAGCTTCTGTTGGTTTCCTCCAGACATCAGGGAAACCGGAGAATCAACTCCTGCCGTCTTGATCTCGTACTTCTCGATGTATTCTTCTGCCGTTTTGCGGATGTCCTTTCGTTTCAAGAATCCTTTTCGGCTGAATTTCGGAGACGCATAATGCTTTAAAATGAGGTTGTCCGCCAGATCCAATTCCGGCACCAGCCCCATATGAAGCCGGTCTTCCGGAATGAAGGCCACTCCTTTATCAATGCTCTCGCGGATGCTAAGATGGGTGATATCCTCCCCTTTCAGCATCACGCGGCCTTTTCTTATCTTTCTCAGCCCACAAATCGCCTCAGTCAGTTCCTTCTGCCCGTTTCCCGCCACCCCGGCAATTCCAAAAATTTCACCGGCATGGATGGTAAAGGAGACGTCCTTGATCGCCTTTAGACCTTTATCGTTTTTCACCGTCAAATCCTCTGCGGAAAGAACCACCTTGTCTGTCCTGTGGCTCTTTCTCTCGGGACGAACGAATTCACGCTCTCCTACCACCGCCCGAGTAAGCCGCTCCACCGTAGCGTCCTTCGCTTCCATGGTGTCCTCCACCCTGCCGCCTTTCAGCACGGTAATGCGGTCTGCATTCTGCATGACCTCATTCATTTTGTGGGAAATAATGATGACGCTCTTTCCGTTATCCGCCATATTCCGCAGAACCTTGAACATCTCCACAGCCTCCTGGGAAGTCAGCACTGCAGAAGGTTCATCCAAGATCAGCACCTCAGCGCCTCTGTACAAAAGCTTCACGATCTCCACTCTCTGCTGCTCTCCCACGGAAAGCTGCCAGACCAATGCCCTGGAATCCACCTGCAGGTTAAACGCCTTGGAGCATTCCGTAATCGCATCCTCCATCTCCTTTTCCCTGAGGATCCTCTTACAGTTCGGCATATACAGGAACACATTCTCCGCCACCGTCAGTGTGGGGATCAGACGGAAATGCTGATGCACCATTCCAATTCCCAAATCCACAGCATGCTTCGGAGTTTTCATGGAAACTTTCTTCCCTTTGAAATAAATCTCGCCTTCGTTTGGACGGTAGATTCCGGTCAGGATGTTCATCAGGGTACTCTTCCCAGCTCCATTCTCACCGAGAAGCGCATGTATTTCTCCTGGATAAAGCGTAAGGTTCACATTTTCATTGGCAATGACACTGCCGAAACGTTTGGTGAT
>DVFT01000071.1 GCA_018713105.1 Candidatus Limivivens merdigallinarum
TCCATATCCAGCTCTGATGTAACCATAAGGTTGTATCCGGCATACTTCAGATCCTCATCAATCTTCTCCTTGTCAATCTCTATCACAGGCTTTATCTTTTTTCCGTTTCTATCTTTGTTGGTGGTCTTCACATATTTTGTGGAATCCCCCAATTCCTCCCGTGTCATCGTCTTGTAAGTCGTATAGTTGGAAGCCTTGTCTGCCATTTTCTGGATCTCAGCTTTTTGTTTCTTAGCCAAAAGGGGGTTGAAAATTTACCGTAAAAAAGGGAAAAATCGAAGTTCGGAGGAATGGATGAACAAAGTGGGAAAATAAAAACACCGGAACTTTCCTAGTACTACGACGGAAAACGAGTATACTCGATTTCAGACTTTTCATCTATACCCGAAACTACCAAAGTTTCTAGACCCCCCTTGTCACTTCTGACCATTCCCGAAGTTTTTTTTTCGTGTTTTGTACAATTTCACGAATATTTTCTATTTTCATATACATTTTGACGAATCTCCGACCCCATATGACGATTCCTGCGTCCCCACACAGTTTGCTCAAATTTGCATCAAATTTCTTTTATATTATGTTATGATGATTATTGTCGGCAACTACTCTGTCAGGAGGTTTTAATTCATGAAGCTATTTCTGAAAATTGCTCCCAGAATTCTGGTTCTCCTTGTATTCATGGTTCTTCTGGATGCAGGCGTCCGGTTTTTCTATGAGCCATACGATCGGAATGCTATCTATACAAGGTCTGATTACAAAGAAGACCGAGGGAACATTGACACGATCTTTGTGGGAACATCCCAGACTTATGCCGGATTCGATCCCGCGATTTTTGACGAACGGCTGGGAACCGACAGCTTTAACCTTGGCTCCAATGCCCAGCTGATGTATTCTTCCTACCACTTGATCCACGAAGCTTTGACCATCAACCCGGTCAAAACCGTCTATCTGGAGATCAACGATGCTTCCCTTACCAGGGCAAAGAATGATTCCGCCCAGGTAGGCTGCTTCGATTACCTGATTTCCTGGAGGGAAAAATTTCTCACACTGATAGACGGAGCGTCCAACAGTATCCAGCTTCGATCTATGTTCTATGGACTGCGGGATATCGATTACTTTGACTTTTCCTTTTTAAAGGAAAACCTGACCTACAAGCTGACAGAAGGGCATACGCCTCCCCAGAAGGAAAAAGACAGCAACTGGCAGTATTATACGAAGGGTCATATTGTTTCCACCAGTTCCTACAAAGTTCCCTCTGAACGGGTAATTAAACGGAATAAAATCGACTGGAGCGTGGACAAGGTTCAGGAAAAGAATCTCGTATACCTTCAGAAAATCATTGACTTATGCAAGGAAAAAGACGTCGAACTGATTCTGGTTACCCCGTGTATCTATAAGGATTTCCTCACGGTGGATGTCATCGATCTTCATAACTATGTATCCGAGCTTGCAAAGGAAAACGGACTTACCTATTATGACATGAATGCCCTGAAAGCGAGAAATACTTATTTTCCTCTTGCTTCCTACCGTGACAAAACCCATTTGAACCAGACGGGCGCAGAAACACTGTCCAATCTTCTTTGTGATCTCTATGAAAATCCAAATCTGGCATCGGAATTGTTCTTATCAATTCCTTCTATTGAATAAGCGGTAAAAAAGGAATGGCGGGCAACCATTCCTTTTTTACCGCTTATTTTCCAGAATAACCTTGTATTTTTTCTGCCCGTTGTGTATACTGATAGGACAAAGGAGATTTCACATGGACTATATCGTATTTGACCTGGAGTGGAACCAGTGTCCCGACGGAAAAGACAAAGAAGATAAAAGGCTCCCCTTTGAGATCATCCAGATCGGAGCCGTAAAATTAAATGAACAATTTGAGGAGACAGACCGCTTCAATGAATATATTCGGCCTGTCCTATATAAGACCCTCCATTTCCATACCAGGGAAATCCTTCATGTAGATATCCAATCCCTTCGCCGTGCCCGAAGCTTTCCTGAAGTCGCTTCGGACTTTTTTTCGTGGTGCGGAACGGATCCTGTCTACTGCACCTGGGGTTCTTCCGATCTTCTGGAACTCCAGCGGAACCTCACCTTCCACGGCATGGAATCTCCCTTCCCTTTCCCACTGTTCTATCTGGATATCCAGAAGAACTTCAGCCTGCAGATGGAGGACGGCAAATCCAGAAGAAGCCTGGAATATGTCTCCAATCTTCTGAATCTGCCGAAAGGTATTCCTTTTCACAATGCCCTCAGCGATTCCATCTACACTTCCCGCGTCATGCAAAAGCTAGACAAGCAGGCATTGCTGGACTATTTTTCCATTGACTATTACCGCGTTCCCGGCAGCCGGAAAGAAGAAATCCTGGTTCAGTACGGTACCTATTCCAAATTCGTCTCCAAGACCTTCGCCAACAAGAACGATGCCATGAGGGACCGCAAGGTTGCCTCCACCCCCTGTTACCTCTGCAAGAAGCCTGCCAAAAAGAAAATCCGCTGGTTTACGGGAAATTCCCGGAATTACTATTGCCTCTGCTACTGCGAGACCCATGGCTGGCTGAAAGGGAAGATACGGCTGAAAAAGACGGAGGAAGACCGCGTCTTTGCTGTAAAAACCCTCAAGCTGATCGGTACGGAGGAGGCGAAACGGATCGTAGACAGGAAGGATGCTGTGAGGAGGAAGAATCAGCGGCATCGGTCATCTTGAAGATTGGCTTTATAACATTTTATTAAGCTTTCTATCAAAGCTTGCGATTTCTTCCCCCATCACCCTATGTCTCGCTATCAGGATACAGTCCACAAAATCCAGGGATGTTTTTGAGAAGAGTAATAATGCTTCGCACATAACCTCCTGATTTTCCATACTGATTTCATCCAAAAACTCAATAAGCGTCTGGGCTATTTCTATACGTCCAACCTCATAGACCCCTTTTAATACATACACTACCTCGGCTAACACTTCCGGAACGGTATATGCACCCGTCTCAATAATTTCTTTGGCTGTCTCAGACATCTGTGGATGATCACGCAGAAGATATCTTAAAATTACATTCGCATCAATCAGCTTCTTCATGTTTTTCTACCATAGCTTTCTCATATGCACCTTTTTCAAGTTCCTGTTTCTTTGGATTTGCATATTTAGAAAGCCTGCCGTAGGTATTCCCTTGATTCGCCGATATAACAAAAGGCATACCATTCTCCAAAACACTCTGCTTGGCAAAAATTCTCACTGCCTCTGCCAACGATGTTCCCATTTCCCGATAGAGCTTTTCTGCTTTTTCTTTTACATCTGCATCTATTCTGACTTGTAAGATTGCTTCTTTAGCCATAAAAGCACCTCCTTGTAATACATTGTAATGTATTACAATTGTATTTCAATATTAAAGCGGTGTCAAGGGTTATCGGCAGTTTACGGGAGATTTCATAAATTACTACGATCTCTGCTCCAGTGGATTTGCCCTCACATCATTGGGATACTCCTCATAATCCCACTCTACAGTCCCTATTTCCCTCACTTTCACCGAAAGCACTCTTTTCAAGAGGGACAATGTCATCCTTTCCCGGATTTCTACTGAGATCCTCGACTGCCGCATTATGAAGCTGACTCTCCAGCCACTGATTGAAAATGCCATTTACCACGGCTTGGAACCTAAACGCCAACAAGGAAACCTGTGGATCGAAGCAAAACCCTGTCATCATTCTGTCCATATTTCCATCCGGGATGATGGTGTCGGCATTCCCTCCGACCATTTAGACGAAATCAAAGCTTCCCTTACTGCCACATCCTCTGAACTTTATTCCGACCATATTGGGATCCTCAACGTGTATCAGCGGATGAAGCTGCGTTTTGGCGGACAATGCAGCATGCAGGTTGACAGTATTTTTGGGGAAGGAACTTCTGTACTGCTGGAAATTCCGGAAATTCGGGACTGACTTTATAATTCATGTTTTTCTATCACTACCCTCTCGTATGCTGTTTCTTAGAATTTGCATATTTAGAAAGTTCTCCGTAGATCTTCTTTAAAAAACACTCTCTCAAATACAAGAATCCCGCCCGAAACCTCAGGTCACCCCTCAGTTTCCGGCGGGATTCTTATATAAGATCACGCAAAATCTCAATCTGTCTGCGTCTCTTCTGGCTAAGCTTTACAGCACAGCCTTATGATATACTTTCTTGCCCTTCCTGATCTTCACACCTTCCGTAAGCTGTTCTTTGGTGATCCTGGTGTCCAGGGTTGCTTTCTCGGTGTCGTTGATGGTGACGCCTCCTTGCTGCACCAGCCTTCTCGCTTCGTTCTTCGTGCCAGTAAGCTTCAGAGCCAACATAAGCTCCAGGATTCCGATGCTGCCGTCTGTGAGCTGGGATTCCTCCAGCTTTGTGGTGGGCATATGGGTGTCATCGCTTCCGCCTGCGAACAGCGCCTTGGAAGCGGTCTTAGCGTGATTGGCTTCCTCCTCACCGTGAACCAGCTTGGTCAGTTCATACGCCAGGATCTCCTTTGCCTCGTTGAGCTGGCTGCCTTCCCATTTGTCCATCTTGTCGATCTCTTCGAGCGGGAGGAATGTCAGCATACGGATGCATTTCAGGACGTCCTCGTCGCCTACATTTCTCCAATATTGGTAGAATTCAAAGGGAGAGGTCTTGTTGGGATCCAGCCATACGGCTCCCTTTGCGGTCTTGCCCATCTTCTTGCCCTCGGAGTTCATCAGCAGTGTGATGGTCATCGCGCTGGCATTCTTGCCCAGCTTCTTGCGGATCAGGTCGGTTCCGAACAGCATGTTAGACCACTGGTCATCGCCTCCGAACTGCAGGTTTACCCCGTAGTTCTGGAACAGGTAATAGAAATCGTAGGACTGCATGATCATGTAGTTGAATTCCAGGAAGCTTAATCCCTTCTCCATTCTCTGCTTGTAGCACTCCGCACGGAGCATGTTGTTGACGGAGAAGCATGCGCCTACTTCTCTCAAAAGGTCAATATAGTTCAGTTTCAGGAGCCAATCCGCATTGTTTACCATGATCGCTTTGTCCGGACCAAATTCGATAAAACGCTCCATCTGCTTTTTGAAACATTCACAGTTGTGCTGGATGGTCTCCGGCGTCATCATGGAGCGCATATCGCTCCTGCCTGACGGATCTCCCACATAACCGGTTCCCCCTCCGATCAGCACTACCGGCTGGTTTCCTGCCATCTGGAGACGTTTCATCAGGCAAAGCGCCATGAAATGTCCCACATGCAGGGAGTCTGCGGTGGGGTCAAAGCCAATATAAAATTTTGCCTTGCCGGTGTTTACCAGCTCCCTGATTTCTTCTTCATCGGTTACCTGCGCCACAAGCCCTCGTGCCTGAAGCTCTTCATAAATTTCCATGATCTTCCCTCCATCTAAAAACTAATGATTAATAAAAAAACCCTCTGTCTACCTGAATAGACAGAGGGCGAATAAACGCGGTACCACCTCTGGTTCGAAAACTCCTCACGGAATTTTCCTCAGCGAGAACACTTTTGATTCTCTGGCGCTGTATCGGGCGCACCCGTCAAGCCCTACTTTTTCTTTCAGGCTGCTGCTCCAAGATGTATTCAGTATGGATTGCCTGCATCCTCACACCAGCCGGATGCTCTCTGAAAGGCAGGTTCCACCTTACTTCTTCTTTTCTCTGCATTGTCTGATTCTTCTGCTTTACCGGAAAGCCTGCTCTTAGTTTACTGGATTCTCCGGCAAAAATCAAGCCCCAGAATTATTTTTTATTACTTCTTTTCCGGCTTTTTTTCTTGAACTCTGCCGCCAAACTCTCCATTCTGGAAATCAAATATTCGGCTGCTTCAAAATATTCTTCTCCTTTTTCCGGGTTGTCCAGGTTTCTTTCTACATTGTTCAGGAAATGTTTCAGCTTTTCTATTCTATGTCGACCATTTCCATCCTTTCGCAAACTGCTGTTAAGCTCCCTGCTTTCTATCGGTTCTTCCCTCTCTCCGTTCTTCAGGGAATCTCCGATATACTGATAGGTGATGGAAGAGGATGCATGGCTTAACAGCTTCTGGATGTAAGCAATATCCCCCGTATCTTTATAATAATTCCAGGCAAAGGTCTTTCTCATAGTCTGGGCGCCAATATCTGGAAGTCCTACTGTCTTCCCCGCTTTTCGGAATACTCTGTATACCTGCTCCCTGGAAAGCGGAGAACCGGAGTTCTGATATCCCAAAAACAGCGGTTCTCCCTGATTCCTATCCGCAGTAAAATCTTCCAGTTCTTTTTTCAATCCTTGTGGGAATTGAAAAACACGCCGGATTTTCTTGCTCCCTATAAAGACTTCCAGAAAATCCTGCCCTTTTACATCCAAAACCTTCAGCTTCAAAATATCTTGAAGGAGCATTCCGGTTCCCACTCCGATCTGAAACAAAATATAATATTTTACATCCATTGCCCGGAGTTCATCCAGAAAATACTCCAAACATTCCGGATCCTTGATAGGCGATACCCAGTTCATTCCCCTACCCTTTCTGACTTACTGCTCTGTCTCTTTCTGCTCTGTCTCTTGTTGCTTGTTTGCTGCCTGCTCCCTGCTGATTTTGGCGAGCTCTTCCCTAAGCTCCAGTTCAATCTGCGTTACAGATTTCCGGTCGATATCCTCTTCCCGCTTGATTCGCTCTTCCCTCTCCCGTTTTCTCTGCTTACGGATTTTCTGTGATTTGCGGTTTCTGACAAATGCAACACACAGAAACGGCAGAAGCAAAAGGATCAGAATGAAGCAAACGACCGCTGCCATAATATCGTTGTCATAAATGAAGTCCATCAGGTCATACCATGCATTCTCTACAGCTCCAAGCCATTGCGGCACTTCCTCTGTGAGATACTCCGGCACCTTTGCCGCGGTATTAGATACATTTTGGATGATCCCTTCGATACCGGTCTTATTCTCCACCTGGATACTCTCTAACCGGGCAATCTCAGACTCGCCTGGCGTCGGCACCGTATAATCCATGGAAGACACGACGAGCTGTTCGCCGCCCACTCTCCATCCATGATAGGAATACTCCAGGTTCAGATTGCTTCCCAGGGTTCCGGTTACCTCACTGATATCCGCTGAATTGGGGATTGTCAGCAGTACCTCTTCTTCCCCCTCCAAAACCTTTGCAGAAAGATCTCCCTGATTCAGGACGCCGCTTTCTCCCAACGTATTCATGCCAAGCAGGTCAGCTCGGGTGATTGCCGCCTCATTGTACTCCATGGTAACGTTTTTGAAATTTTCAAACGCATAATCCAGGATCTGTGCCGTCTCAGCATACGCCTTCTCTGCGCCGTTTACCCGAAGGATCACGCTGATCAGCGTCCTGCCGTCCCGTCTCGCCGCAACTACCAGGGTATTCAGGGCATCCGAGGTAAAACCGTTCTTTACCCCGATACATCCCTCATAGGGATGCTCTCCTTCCGGCAGCATATTATTGTGATTGATCCAGTACCGTTTCTCATCCACCATATTGGTCTCGGGACAAGTGTAGGAATAGGTCCTTACAATTCTGCGGAACATCCGGTTTTCCATGGCTGCCTGGGTGATCAGAGCCATGTCCCTGGCGCTGGTGTAGTGCTCCTCATTCTGCAGCCCATGGGGATTCGTAAAATGGGTGTTAAGGCATCCCAGCTCCGCCGCTTTCTGATTCATAAGCTCTGCAAACGCCTCGTTGCTTCCGGCGATATGTTCCGCAATTCCATTTGCCACATCGTTGGCGGATACCAGCATCAGCCCATAGAGTGCTCTCCGAAGCGTCATCTCCTCCCCAGGCTGTATTCCCGTATGAGAACTTCCCTCCTCCAGGTTATAGACCGCATTCTCCGAAAAAACAATCCTGGAGTTCAAATTCCCGTTTTCCAGCGCGATCAGCGCCGTCATGATCTTCGTAATACTGGCTGGATACTCTCTGGCATCCATATTTTTGCTGTAAAGGAAGGCTCCGGTATCGGCATCCATCACGACGGCTGCCTCCGCCTCAATCTGCGGTCCCTGGGGCCACCCCTCTACTTCATTGGACTCTATCGGTAAATAATAGGATTCGGGGAACGGATCCTCCGTCTCGGTTTCTGTCTCCCCCTCTATCGGTTCTTCATAAGATTCCTCATAATCGGTCTCCTCCGACGCCATCGCCGTGCCTGCCGGAAGTACCATCGACACCACAAGCATCAGGATCAAAATGGGCTTCAGGAATACCAACCCTTTTTTCTTCATTCTCGCCCTCCTTGGACCGCCTTTTGCGGTCTGTAATCAGAACTGCCAAATTACGGCTTTTTTCGCATATCACACATTATTATAATGTTTTTTCTATGGTAGCGCAAGGAGGAAATGGAAAAGTTGCTGAACAAAGGGGCTTCTTCCCTGTTCGTCACCGCTCCATACTTTCACTCAGGATGGATATTCTGTTATCAGGCAACAATCTCCACCCCCTCAGTTTCTATATTTCTGTAATAAGGCAAATCATGCTTATATTTTTCGTACTCGTCAAAGGGTATGACCGTTGGTGAGACAATCGTGCCATATTCCAGTTCGAGGTCTGAAGATCTGTCCCAGACTTTTTTCAAACCTTCCTGGAGAGAAACCCGGTCGCCGTGTACAATCGCCGCAATATCAATATCGGAATCTATCTGATTGTCTCCCCGGGCATAAGAACCATAGAGAACCATTTTTACAATTCCAGAACCATAGACAGAACGATAAATATCCGCCATCTGTTTTAAAATGCTTTCCAATTCATTTCGTGTACACATAGCCAGACCTCCCGTTTTTTTCTATCATAGCATAAACTTCAAAAAAAGCAGCCCATTCACCTTCTCACAATCTTATAATAAGTCTTCGCCGTCCACCAATACACCGCGAAATAGATCACCCCAAACACCACCGCCGTCATCACCAAGCACCAGGAGAACAGATCCGTATTGTACATGGAAAATCCCTGCATCATCAGCGCCAGCGCCTTGTATGCCACTGCCATATGGATCACTGCCATCAGAAGAGGCAGGAAAAAGACCAGAAGCACCTGTTTTCGGATGGTCTGCTTTACTTCCTTTTCTCCCAAACCTACATTCTGCATGATGAGGAACCGCTCCTTGTCGTCATATCCTTCCGTAATCTGCTTGTAATACATGATGAGAACCGTCGCGGTCAAAAACATTGCCGCCATAAAGATTCCGATAAACACGATGCTTCCATACAGGCCGTAGAAATCTTCCCGCTCCTCGTAGATGCTGGAAGTGAAAGCAAAGTCCGGCACCGCTTCCTGATAGGTGTCATAGAAGCGGTCGATCTGCCCTTCTGTTCCGGACAGATCGAAGAAATAGTAGTAGGTGCTGACTACCTCTGCCTCATCCCCAATCGCGCTCTTAAGTGCCTGCTGGCAGGCATCCTGGATCTTTCTTACGGTTTCCATATCCTTTACCACCAGGATCATACTCTTTTGCACAACCGGCAGTCCAACCGCAAATTTGCTTTCTTTCTGTTTGTCGCTGCTGGTTTTTGTGACCTGAAAGGAAATTCCCTCCACCACGAAGCTGTCAGAATCATATTCCCCGTCTTTCGTCCAAATGACGGCTTCCCCGTCATCCAGGGATAAGGTCTCGCCAGTCATCTGCTGATAAAACTCTCCGGTCGTACAGATTGCAGTGAGGCTCTTTCCGTCTTGTTCCTCCCCATCCAGACGGTAGGAATACACCCCATCCGATCCCACAAGCGGCATGGACAACTCCAGATGCCCGATGGGTCTTTCTATGGTCAAGCCGTATTCTTCCGCATGTTTTTCAGTCAGGTTTTGGATCCTGGTTTCCGGATTTTCTTCTCCGGTTTTCAGAAAAGCAGCCCCATAGAGATCCCTTGGAAACTGCCCTGCCAGCGTATCCTCTTCCCCCAGGAAAATACTGAGGCAGGATGCTATCG
This sequence comes from Candidatus Limivivens merdigallinarum, assembly GCA_018713105.1. Classification (GTDB taxonomy): domain Bacteria; phylum Bacillota; class Clostridia; order Lachnospirales; family Lachnospiraceae; genus Limivivens; species Limivivens merdigallinarum. Next base: position 9,914 of record DVFT01000071.1, read on the forward strand.
TCAGAATCACCGCTGTGGAAAAGATGCAGATGCTGGCAAGCCCTGCCGCATTCCTCTTCATGCGGTAGATCATCCCGGATACGGTGATGAAATTGGAAGGCTTATAATAAAACCGCTCGCTTTTCTTCATTCTCTTCAGGACGGCGATGCTTCCCGCCATGAAGAGCAGATAAGTTCCCGCCATCACCAGGATCGCTGCAGGGAAGAAAACCATCATTGCATCCGAGGGCTGTTCAATCCTCAAAGCAGCCGCATATCCAGCTCCGAGAAGCACTGCTCCTAAGACCGCCCAAACCCATTTTACCTTGGGTTCCCGCTCCCCTTTGCTGCTGCCCTTCAAAAGCTCGATCGGCTTCGTCCTGCCTACTGCCAGGATGTCATACAACAGAACGGCTGCAAAAATGACTGGAAAGGTCCGAAGAACCAGAGCCACTGCGGACAAAGGAATCCGAAATTCCAGTGCGATCTCCATATGCACAAGCCTTAGAAATCCCAAAAACGCCAACTGGCTTAGAATTGCGCCGCTCACAATGCCTCCCAGGATTCCCGTCAGTGCGGACAAGAACACTTCCCAGAACATCATCCTGGCGATCTGGCTTTTCTTAAGCCCCAGGATGTGATAAAGCCCCAGTTCTTTTTTTCTCTGCTTCAATACGAAGCTGTTGGCATAAAAAATGATGATGATAGACAGGATGAACACCACATGAAGGCAGAGGTAGAGCAGCGTTTCCATGGTCGTTTTTCCCTTCATGGTGCTGTCGTTCACCATTCTGATCACAGAGCCTATGATATAGAATATTCCGCTGACCATGATTACCGTAAGGAGATACGGTCCGTAAAGTTTGGAATTTTTCCGGAGATTGGTCAGCGCCATCCTGAAATAGAGCCATCTACTCATGAGCCGCCCCTCCTCTTTGAAGCACAGTCAGCGTATCCGATATTTTCTCGAACATTTTCTGGGGTGTTTCCCTGCCCCGGTAGATCTGGTGGTACACGATCCCATCCTTAATAAACAGGACACGTTTCGCGTGGCTTGCCGCCTTGATGCTGTGAGTGACCATCAGGATGGTCTGCCCCTTCCTGTTGACCTCCTCAAAGATACCAAGCAGCCCGTCCGTCGCCCGGGAATCCAACGCCCCGGTAGGTTCGTCCGCCAGCAAGAGCTTCGGCTCCGTGATCAGCGCCCTCGCCACTGCCGCCCGCTGCTTCTGTCCACCCGACACCTCATAGGGAAATTTTTCCAGAATATCGCGGATCCCCAAAAGCTCTGCCAAAGGAGAGAGCCTCTGTTTCATCTCCTCTATGTTTTTCCGGGCAAGGACAAGGGGCAGAAAGATATTGTCCTTGATGGAAAACGTATCCAGCAGGTTAAAATCCTGAAAGACAAACCCTAAATTTTCCCTCCGGTAGACCGCCATCTGTCCCCCTGGAATCTGTTTCATGTTTTCTCCGTTCAAAAGTACCTCCCCGAGGGTTGGTGTGTCCAATGCCGCCAGGATATTCAAAAGCGTGGTCTTGCCAGACCCGGATTCGCCCATGATCGCCACATACTCTCCCTGCTCCACTGAAAAATTCACATCCGAAAGCGCACGCATCTGGTTTCCGCCGAATCGGTTTTGGTATATCTTCTGTAAATGCCTGGCTTCCAATAATGCCATTCCTTACCTTCCTCCTCTTAGATTCCCCGTTCCGCAGCGCTTCCTACGTTTGAAACGGAGAATCCTATTCCTTTCGTTCATCCAAAGTATATAAGAAAAGGAAATGTACTGCCATTTCTTTGGCTTACATTTCCTTTTTCATTTCTTACAGGGATGTAAGGAATCCTGCTCCCGCCTTGCTTCACTCCCCGCAAACTCTCTTCTGTGCCAGGTTCAAAAACACCGTCGTTCCTCTCCCCACCTGGGATTCCATGGAAATCCCGATCTGGAGCAGCCCTGCTGCCTCTTTCGTCAGAGAAAGCCCGATACCTGTGGATTTCTTATCCAGCCTTCCGTTGTACCCGGTATATCCCCACTCAAAGATCCGGGGAAGGTCCTCTTCCTGGATGCCGATTCCGTTATCCCTGATGCACAAGACCTCCTGTTCCAGCCAGATTTCGATCATTCCGCCTTCCTCGGTATATTTTGCCGCATTGGTCAGGATCTGTTCCAGGATAAAACACATCCATTTTTCATCGGTGACGATTTCCTTCTCCAGGTCGCCAAGCTTTACGTGGAGCTTCTTGTAGACGAAGATCGTGGACAGCTTTTTCAAGGTCTGGCTGACCATTTTGTGAAGCTTCACCTTCTCCAGCACCAGATCGCTGCTTTCCCCTTCCAGCCTCTGATACTGGAGCGCCATATCCGCATACTGCTCGATGCGGAACAATTCCCTCTTGACCGCCCTGACATCCAGATTTTTCTCGGAAAGGAGCAGATTTGTGGCGGCGATGGGCGTCTTGATCTGATGGCTCCATCGGGTATAGTATTCCCTGTCTTTTTTCTGTTCGTTCTGCCAGGCTTCCCGTTCCCTTTGCTGATCCTGTTCCAGATTCTCGATGATCCGAAGATAAGTTTCCTCAAAACAGTCTTCCCCCTGAGGCTTTTCCATCGCCCCGCTGTACCGGGAATTCATCTCCCATAGTTTCAGAATTCTCCGCTTTCTGCGGTATCTGACATAGGAGTATCCCAGATACACTGCCGTGATTCCCAGCATCAGAAGGTCCGCATAGAGGACCGGTCCCAGAGGAATCCCATACATTGCAAATACCACCCATCCCGTCACCCAGAACAGGAGCAGGCTTTTGATCCATTGACTTTTCCATCTCAAGAATTCCATGTCATTCCCCTTTACGGAAGGATACGGAGCAGGTATCCCTGGCTCTTTTTGGTCTGGATCACATTCTTTAGACCGATCTTTTCCAGTTTTTTCCGTAGCCTTGCCACATTGACCGTCAGAGTATTGTCATCAATGAAGTCTTCCGTCTGCCACAAAGCCTCAATCAGCTCATCCCTGGATACGATCTCCCCCTTGTTTTCCATGAGAAGCTCCAGGATCTTCAGTTCGTTTCTGGTCAAAGACAGTTTCTCCTGCCCGTAGCTTACCGTTCCCTCACTTAAGTTCAATGTGATTCCGCCGCAAACCAACGTCTGGGGATCCGTTCCGAAATCATAGGTGCGCCGAAGCAGCGCCTGGATTTTTGCCAGCACCACTTCCATCCGAAAAGGCTTTGTCAGAAAATCATCCGCTCCCAGATTGACCGCCATGACCAGATTCATGTCATCCCCCGCAGAGGACAGAAAGACGACCGGGACATTGCTGACCTTTCGGATCTCGCTGCACCAGTAATATCCGTTATAGAAGGGCAGGTAGATGTCCATCAGTACCAGATGGGGATCCGCCGCCGTGAACTCCTCCATCACCTGATCAAAATTTTTCACAGAGGTCACCTGATAATTCCATTGTTCCAGCTGCCTTTTCAAAACCTCCACGATGGTCTTGTCATCTTCCACAATCATAATGCGATACATGAAAATTATCCACATTCCTTTCCGGTTATCCACCTTTGATCCCTTGGTGCCGCTTCTTCCCGCCGCATCGAACCTGCCAAAGAATGATTACCTGGCAAGATGCACGGCTCCTGCGTTTCTGATCCTCATGGGATAGACATTTCCGGCGCCCACATAGCGCTCCATATATCTTACATACTCTTCGGTAAACGCCTCCGGAACGACGCACATCATCACGCCTGCGAATCCTCCGCCATGTACGCGGCAGCATCCGTCCTTGATCTTCCGAAGGAACAGCTCCGTAAGCGCCAGACACAGCGTTACCTTCTGTTCCTTAAAGTTGGAAAGGGAATAGCAGTTCTGCAAAAGCTCCCAGGAGGACCTGCCGGATTCCTCAAGAAGCTTCAGGATCGCCTGTCCGTCCGTTTTCGAGATTGCCTCTGCCATCTCCTCCACCCTTCTGTTCTCCTCAAAGAAATGGATCGCCCTTAAGACTGCCCGGTCGTTCTTTGCCTTTTTCTCAATTTCAGGAAGCTTAAAAAGCAGCTGATCCAGGCTGCACTGGGACAGGGTTTCCTTCCCCAGCAGGGAGGCAATCTTTTTCATTTCCAGCGGAACCTCGCTGTATTCCTCGCTTAAGTCCGCATGGCTCTTTCCGGTATTGACAATCACCATGCGGTAACCGAATGTTTCAAACTGAAACTCTTTCTTTTCATATCGGATCCCTCTGGAAAAATCCAGAAGGATACTTCCGCCCACTGCGCATGCCATCTGATCCATCAGACCGGATGCCTTGCTCCAGTATTTGTTTTCCGCATACTGCCCTATCCTGGCATAGTCCGTGACATCGATCTTCTCCTGATTGAAGAAATAATCGATCATGGAGCAGATCAGCATCTCAAAGGAAGCGGAAGAGCTGACTCCCGCTGAGCTGATCACCTGTGTGGAAATGTATGCCTGGAAACCGGACACCTGGTAGCCGAATTTCTTCACCGCTTCTGCGATGCCTGCCACCAGAGAGACGGTTCCTCTGTTCTTGGGAACCGATTCCAGACGGTCCAGGTTGACTATAATCTTATCCCGGTATCCTTCACTGATAATCTCAATGGTATTGGTATCTGTGGGGCAGGCTGCCCCGATAGTATCCATATCGATGCTTGCCGCCAGGATCTTTCCTCCATTGTGATCCGTATGGTTTCCGATGATTTCCGTTCTCCCCGGCGCGGAGAAAAATTCCACCTCTTTCTCTCCGAAGGATTTTTCAAATCCCTGATACAAGCTTTCAAATCTTTGCGAACTTTCTTTTGTTTCCCCATAAATCGTTTTCAGAACTGAAGTCTGTGGTATCTGCATCATTTCTACTCCTTTTTTCTCTTTTATTATAATTCACGGACCGCTCCGTGCTTACACACGCCGCGCTTGTGTCGTATTCTATTATAAAGGGAATTTGCCCGATTACCAGAAAAACTTTCTTATAAATGGAGAAAATATTTGTTCCCCGTTCATCTTTCAAAACTGGACTGGTCATTTTTTTCATAATTGGCTATTGAGATAATGCCAAATTGAGGGTAAGATGTTGTCAATCAAACAGACAACAGAAAGGACAGATCTCTATGAACAAACAGCACGATACCTTGATCAAACTGGCTGAGACAGCGCTTCTGGCTGCCCTCTGCTATGTGACCTTCACCTTCCTCCAGATAAAGATTCCCGTCCCCGGAGGGGATGCCACATCCATCCACCTGGGCAACGCCGTCTGCGTCCTGGCTGCCCTGCTCCTAGGAGGATGGTATGGAGGGCTCGCTGGGGCAATAGGAATGACCATCGGCGATCTCATGGATCCGGTCTATATTACCGTTGCGCCAAAGACTTTCGTCCTGAAGCTTTGCATCGGGCTGATCACCGGACTGGTGGCTCACCGCATCGCCCACATCAATCAAAGCCATGACAAAAAGTACATTCTGAAGTGGAGTATCCTCGCTTCCGTCGCCGGGCTTGCCTTCAATGTGGTAGCCGACCCGGTAACCGGATATTTCTACAAGCAGTACATTCTGGGACAGCCCCAGGAGATGGCATCCGTCCTGGCAAAGCTCAGCACCGCCACCACCTTCTTTAACGCACTGGTATCCGCCGTCCTGGTGGTATTCGTCTACAATGCACTGCGTCCTGCACTGGCGAAGGCAGGGCTGATGAAGCCGTCCGCCGTGTAAATCGAATCGGAAAGGATCTCTTCCCGCTCCGCCGCGATACCATATACAGCGCACAGCTAAGGCTGTTCCCCGTATCGGTCAGATCGTGATAATCTCACTCACTGATCGGTATAGGGAACAGCCTTCTTTTCCTATCGGAGAAATTCCTCCACATTATCAGGACTGATCTTCTGATAGGGCAAATAAATATATTTTTCATTTTCAAAGTCGATTCCATCCAGACCCTCTCCGGACACAAGAGCCATTGCTAACTGCGCCATTGCCCCCGCCTGTCCTTCCTTGTCGTTGTATACAGTCCCCGACATCTTTTCGTCCACAATCGCCTGAAGCCCTTCATCGGTGCCGTCAATCCCAAAAAATACCGGCCTTGAGGATTCCGTGAGATTCAGCTTATCATAGGCGTCGATGGCTCCCAGCGCCATGTCGTCGTTGTTCGCCAGTACCAGCTCGATCTTGTTTGGATACTGGCCGATCATCTGGGTCATCCGGTTCTCTGCCTGGGCGCGGTTCCAGTTTGCTATCCCATAACTGAGCTTTTCCAGCTTGATTCCTTGGTTTCTCAGAGTATCCACTACCTTTTCCGTCCGGATGATGGCATCCTGGTGACCTGCTTCCCCTTCCAGTACCACATATTGGATCTTTCCGTCCTTGTTGCGGTCGATGCTGCTGTTATCCCTGATGATATCTGCTGCCAGCTCTCCTTGTATCTCGCCGGACTGCTCCGCATAGGCTCCCACATAGTAAAGACCGCTCCACTGCATCAGATCTTCTGCCACAGGTTCCCGGTTGAAGAAAATGATCGGCACATCGTTTTCTCTGGCAAGATCAATGATCTCAGACGGATCTGTTCTGTCCACCAGGTTCACACAGAGAACATTGCACCCCGAATCAATCAGCTCTTCCACCTGGTCGTCCTGCGTCCTCTGCACGCCAGCCGCATCCTTCACCGTCACAGTGGTTGTGATCTCATCGCTTTCGTACTGACTGAGCTGCTCCTTAAAGCTGCGCACCAATTCACTGATAAAGGTATCCCCCTGATTATAGCTCGCCACACCTACCTGTATTCTCAGATTGCCTGACGACTGCTGCTCTTTACAGGAGGTAAGAACCAGCATACTGGCAAGGACAGCTGCCGTCAGCGCCAATACTTTTCTTCCTCTCATTCCAACACCTCTGTTTTCACTGATTCATTGTAAAGAGAATTTCCTGATTTTTATCAGAAAACAGATTTTCCCTGCGCATGACGGTATAAGAAACCTCAATGCTTTCCATTTTGCGGAACAATCTGCCCCTCTTTCTGACAACCTCCTGAATGCTCTGGTATCCTACATTAAATTCATCCGGAACCACCAGACATTCCACCATGCCCATATCCAGATAGTAGACTGCCTCCGTGGAATTTCCGATGCCATAGACTACGGCTCCGTGTAGATTGTTTGCCTGGGCGGCTCTTCCTGCATCAATCAGGCTGTGATCATCCAATGCGATCACAAAGTCCACCTTTTCTTCCTCCTCTGCCAAGCCTTCCCCGCCGGATAGCGTCCAGAGGATTTCGACGCCTTTTCCCTCCAGGACATCCAGAAATCCTTCTTGGCGATTCAGCGCTGCCTCTGTATCCAGGGTGGAGGAAACGATACCCATGGTCTTTCCCTCCAGATTGCCTTCGTAGTCCTTCAAAATCTCCTCTGCCAGGGCGGTTCCCATCCCGCCGTTGTCCGGTCTCACAGCCGGGAGTGCCGAAGCATCCTTCTCTCTGGAAGCGGTATATTCCACCAGCATGATAGGAATCCTCTTTCCTATTTTTTGCAGCATCTCTTCTGCACCGGCTCCGCAAGCAGGCTGCACAATGACAGCGTCCGCCCCATTCTCAATCTCATTTTCAATCAGGCTTTGCTGCTCCTGAACGCTTAACTTCTCCTCCGTGCTCACCACAACCATCTCTACTCCCAGATCCTCCGCTGCCATCCTAAGCCCGTACTTAAACGCCGACCACTGCCCGTCCTCAGAATCCTGGATGATTACGGAAATCGTGTCCTGATTCCCGCTGTTTTTTTCGCGCATCATGAGGAATGCCACAATTATGACCATCACAGCCAGCAGCAGCTCTGTGAGAATAAACATCTTTTTACTGTTGCTCATTTTTATTTTCCCTGCGCTTCTCGTCTATGATTTTTTTTCGGTTCAAAGAATAATATCCTTTTTCCAGAAGCTTTCGGTTCTCCTCCGTATAAAGGATTGCCGGCATACGGATGGAAACCAGCGTCCCCTCGTCCAGCTCACTCTCAATATGGATTCCATATTCCTTCCCGAATACGATCTGGATACGGTTGTTCACGTTCACCAGTCCCACTCCGGAACCATGCTTGTGCACCCTGGTGTTATCTGTCAATAGCAGATCCACTTCATCCTCAGGAATTCCGATTCCATTGTCCTTTACCTCCAGGAAAATGTTTCCCTCCTCCTGTCTGGCAATGATCCTGATCTCTCCGCAATCGTCGTCGTCCATACTGCTGACTCCATAGTTGATCGCGTTTTCCAGGATGGGCTGCAGGATCAGCTTCACGCTGCAGTAGGTTTCCACCTCCGGGTCTATCTCAAATTCCACGGAAAAGGTATTCTTGCACCGTATCTTCTGGATATTCATATAGCTTTTTGCATGCTGCAGCTCATCCTTCACGCTGATGATCGTCCGCCCTTTGGAAAGGCTGATGCGGAAAAATTTGGCAAGCTCCGTGATCATATAGGCGGCATCGTCGTTCCTCTCCGCTTCTATCATCCAGGTAATGGAATCCAGCGCATTGTAGAGGAAATGGGGATTGATCTGGCTTTGCAGGGCATCCAGCTCGCTTCGCCTTCTCTCATTCTGTTCCCAGACGATCTTCTTCATCAGGCTCTCTATCCTCTCATAGGATCTTTGGATGGAATATCCCAGATGCCGGATCTCCTGGGAGCCGCCGATATAGATTTCCGGCTTCTTTCCCGCTTCGTACTCCCTGACGGAATCGTTTAACAAAAGGATCGGTCTGGAGATTCTCACAGCGATTACCCGGTTGATAATCACCAGCATCATGCCCATCAAAAGCATCAAAAGAAAGATAAAATAACGGATATTGATCATCCCATGGGTAAAGGAAGAATATGGGATGACACCCACCAGCTTCCATCCCGTATAACTGATCGTATTGACAAGAACCTTTCTCTTCTCTCCCTCAAAGGTCTCGTCATAGACACCGTCCTTGTAGGACGCCGCAGTCTTACTGTTCTCACTTAAGATTCCGTCACTGATCTGTATCTGCTGCTGATGGTAGATGATCTCCCCGTCGCTGTCGCACAGATAATAATATTGCCCGGTATTGGCAGTATTGATCTGTTTCATCATCCGTGAAATGCTGGAATAGTCCATATCCACCAGCAGAACTCCAAGCTTAGAGTCTCCTCCGTCCGTCAGTTCCACCACACGGCTCAGGGAAATCACCCAATAATACCGGAAGGTACCGTCATTGAACAGGTTCTGGATATGAGGGGTAGAAAAATGCATATTTTCCATCTCATCCATCGCCTGCACATACCAGCCTTGTCTGGTTACATCCGGATCCTCCTTCTGGGAGGCCACAGGCTCTGCTGCCATCAGGCTTCCATAATTATTGTATACGGCAATACTTCTCAGATTATCCTTGTTTGCCTCATACAAAAGGTTTAACCCCTTCTGGATGTCGTTCTCCTGGCTGGAAAAATCACTCTCTTTGATGACATTATAGTAAGCCGCGTCAGAAATCTGCCGCATACTGATCAGATAATCTTCCAGGTTCTCTCCGGTCTGTTCCATCAGCTTCTGGGTGCTGCGGATCATTTCTTCCCTGGATATGTCCGAAAACCTGGCATACAGCACCACGCCGATGATCAGCATGATCGAAACGGAGATCACTGAGAAGGCAACCATAATTGTAGATTGTATTCCCTTTTGCCGTAACCTTCTCAAACCTCCGAAATATTTATTTTTCACCTTCTGCATGCTCCGTTCTGTATTTTGAAGGCGACACGCCAAACTTTCTCTTAAACACATAGCTGAAATAGTTTGGATCCGCATAGCCTACGTTTTTCGCTATGATATAACTTTTCTCATTGGTTTCGATCAGCATCCTGGACGCCTGTTCCATCCGGTAATCCGTAAGATATCCGATAAACGAATTTCCCGTCTCCTTTTTGAATATGGTAGAGAAGTAAGAGTTGGACACTCCCAGCTCTTCACAAACCTGATCCAGCGATATTTCCTGATCCGCATAATGGCAGCGGACATATTCCTTTGCCCGGAACACAAAGGATTTGGTAGATTTGCTCTGAGCATTCAAAAGATTTTCCCGGAAGGAAAGGCTGATATCTGTAAGCCATTTCTTCAATGCATCCGGCTCCCAGTCCAGAACTCTGCTGTACACCTGTCCCATATCCCCCGAAAATTCTTCGATGGAAATATCGTTGTTCAGCGCAAAACGGTACAGAGCGCTCACCAGCTCCATCACAATCATATGGTGCTGCTGCAGGGATCTCTGCGTGAAGGAGGTATTTTCCAAAAATTCATTGACCGCCTCACAGACATCCTCCCTGGATCCCAAGCGAATCATCTTGAACAAATGGGAGAGCTCTTCATCCCCGGAAGAGCTGGCTGTACTGACTTCCTGAGGAGCAATCTCTTTGATATTGATCGCTCTGGTAGCCCCGTAAATTCCGCGGTAGGAAACAGCTTCCCTCGCGCCATTATAAGACTTAGACAGATCCAGGATGCTGCTGCACACCTGACCTATGCCTATGGTCACGACTGCTCCTACGATACGGCGTACATACCTGCAGAAGCGGTCACATTCATCCGTCATATCGGATACGTCACATTCATGCTCCAACTGGGCGATCAGTACCGTATTGCCCAGGTAAGAAAAACATTTTGCATTCCACTTTCCTTCCAGCCGTTCTTTCACCTGCTTCTGTACAGACATGGATAGCAGCAACGGATTCATATTCTTCGGCACCTGCGTAGAAGAAGTATGGATGACCAGACAGCAAAGATAAGGTCCTGTCAATGAAATCTGATAGTCTGAGAGATATTTGGAAAGCTGCTCCTCAGGGATTCTCCCCTCAATCAAGGTGGAATAAAAATTAGCCTGAAGCAGAGGCAGAGATTCCATGTAATATTTCTGCAGGCTTTCCACATTCCTCTTTTCACTGATCTCCGCGTCCAGTTTTATTTTCATTTGGGTAAATACATTGGTCAGCTCTACGGAATTTACCGGTTTTAAAATGTATTCCTCAACCTCCAGGTGAACTGCCTCTTTGGCATATTCAAACTCATCAAATCCCGTAAACAGCAGAATCTTTGTGGCAGGAAATTCTGTTTTGATCCGGTTTGACAGCTCCATACCGTCCATATACGGCATCCGAATATCCGTCATTACCACATCCGGTTGGAATTCCTCCACCATTTCCAAAGCCTTTACGCCGTTGTTTGCATATCCGATTACAGAAAATCCAAGCCCCTCCCAATTAATTTTTTTCATAATGACCTGGATCACTTCTTCCTCATCGTCTACCAATAGCACTGTATATTTGTATGTCTCCATTTCATTCTCCATCTTCTATTACTGCGGATTCTATGCGTACAAATCCAGCATGGCTCATTATAACAAACTTATCTGTCAAGGGCAAGGAAACCTCTGATAAAAATCATGTACTGCAATATCTATGCAAAAAAGAGCCAGAAGTCTTCCGGCCCTTTTCGCTATCATAGTTTCCATTATTTTTTCTGAACGTATTTCAGGCAGTCCAGAGTAACGGCTACCAGGATGATGATACCTGAGAACACGAACTGAAGGTTCGTATCGATACCAAGGATGGTCAGGGAGTAGGTCAGAGCAGTGAAAATCAATACACCGACAACGACTCCTGAGATTTTACCAATACCACCGGTAAAGGATACACCGCCGACTACGCAGGCTGCGATTGCGTCAGTCTCCCAGCCCTGTCCATAAGCTGCAGAACCGGAACCTACCATTCTCGCACACTCCAGCCAGGAACCAAATCCATAAAGGATACCTGCCATAATGAAGGCTCCCAGGGTTACTTTAAATACGGAGATACCAGATACTGCTGCTGCTTCAGGATTTCCGCCGACTGCATACAGATTTTTACCGAATGTTGTCTTGTTCCAAATGAACCAGATCACAACGACTGCTGCCACCGCCCACAGAATGATCGTGGGGAATCCGTTGATTCTCGGGATGATCATATTGGGGATCGTCGATTCAATGGAACCAAAGGATACACCCTTGGTTGCGTAAGTTACGATACCAAAGATCATCAGCATGTTTGCCATGGTAGAAATGAACGGATGCATTTTAAACTTCGCTGTGAAGAACCCTGCGATGGAAGTAAAGATCGTACAGAGGATAATACACATAATCAGTGCAAAAATCACTCTGACTACCACCGGAAGTCCCGTAAAATCAAATACATGTCCGAATACGGAACCTGTATTGATTCCCTGATGCATAATAATGGTTGCCGTGGTCATACCCATACCTACCATACGTCCGATGGAAAGGTCGGTACCTGCCAAAAGGATCAGGCCGGCAACTCCCAGCGCCAGGAACATACGCGGGGAAGCCTGCTGGAGGATATTCAGCACATTGTTGTAAGTCAAAAGCGGTGTATTCTTGACAATCGGGGTGATAATACACAGCATGACAAAGATCAGGATGATTGCGATATACAATCCGTTCTGCAGAAGGAAGTTTCTGCGGTTAAACGTATACTTATAATTTTCCCATCTCTGTGCAAAATTATCTACAATCGTAAATTTGGACATACGGAGCAAATCAATCAGATGATATTT
>DVFT01000072.1 GCA_018713105.1 Candidatus Limivivens merdigallinarum
TCTGCGCCACACTGGCTGGAAGAGCATACTTTCCAGACTGAATACCCTGTGCTACGGAAGCCGGTACCTGAACGCCCGCTGCCTTTGCTTCCTGCACAAGGCTGTCCAGGTTAATCAGGTTCTTTAACTCATTCCCGGTGGTCGGTACAGAATAAAGACCCTGCTGGATGCCAAGGCTGACGGATTCCGGAATTTTCTTCGCCTTGACGCCGGCTTCTTTGGCCAAGATGTCCAGATTGTTCAGATAATCCACATAATTGGTCTGGTTGGTATACAAATCCTCATATTTAGCAAGACCAGCATTGGCATCTGCTAAATTTTTCTGGCTCTGTGCAACAGATTCCGTCGCGTCATGGTATGCCGTGGCATAATCCGTTGCTTTTTTACCCCATTCATCCAGACGCTTATCATTCCATGATATCTCCCCGGCTTCAGCCTTTTTGACTAAGGCATCATATTTTGTCTGGGCATCAGTCACCTTCTGATATGCTTCACTTTGCTTCTCTAATGCCTCACTATTCGCAATATCTGCTTCAGCCACTTTTTCTGCATACTCTTCCATCCCGGACTGATATGCCTTAGCCATGGCCTGCTCTTTCAGCGCATCAATATTGTTCCGAATAGCTTTGGTTGATTTGTTCAGCTTATCGGTTTCTTCGTCATAAATAAGCCCCAAATCGGGAAGGATCCCATTCAGCTCTTCCACAACACTCTTAATCTGTGCTTTCGTTCCGGCGCTCTTATCCTCTACTTTTATTAAGTCCTTCAGCTTTTTAAAGAGGTTATCCGCCTCAATACCTTGTGTTTGGGTCTCCTTGATATTATCTTTTGTTTTTTCCTCAACCTTCTGGATAGACTCAGATAATTCATCCTGTGCCTCTTTCAGTTCTGCACAAGAGTCAGCAAACCTCTCTGATTCCGATATAGTTTTTGGAAGCGTCATCCGATAGGCAACCGCTCCGGCTGCCAGAGCACCAATACCAAGCACTGCAATACCCACCGGGCCACCCATGGCAGTCACTGCTGTACTTAAAAGACCTGTTGCCGTTGTCGCTGTCATCGCCTGCCCTGTAAAAAGTTTTACAGCAGTGCCAAGCAACGTCATTCCCGTGCTGGCCCCTTCCATCGCCGTCTTTGCTGCAGTAAAGGTAGATACTACAGTTTTTAATGCCGTGTATCCCTTTACCACGGTCAGTAGGCTCGCCGCCGCAGGAAGGACTACATCCAGATTTTCTCCCAGGAATTCCATGCCGGCCCCTAGCGCTTTGACCCCGCCCTTTGCCGCTGCGGATGCTGCAGAACCAAGGTTTTTGACGGTCGTGACTGTTTCCTCCGGGATAATCCCTTTGATACCGTCATCTTTTAAAGCATCAGTAAGATCATTGATCTGCTCTGTAGCCGATTTTGTGACATCTTTTAACGGTTCTTCTATGTTCTCATACAGCTCAATCCCCAGGGATTCCGCAGAGCCGCCCAACTGTTCTACGGCGCCCTTCAGATTATCCTGCATGGTCTTCGCCATCTCTTCCGCAGATCCATCACAGTTCTTATACTCTTCAGTCAGCCTTTGCAGTTCTCCAGAACCCCGGCTGATCAGCGCGAGCATACCGGAAAGGGATTCCTGACCGAACAGAGTGATAAGTGCCTGGTTCCTTTGTTCTTCAGACAAACCAGCAGTCTTTTCCTCAAGCATTGCCGTCATGTCTGTCAGAGATTTCATCTTTCCATCCGCGTCATAGAAAGAGATTCCCAACTCGTCCATGGTCTCCCGCATGACTTTGGTTGGCTTCGCAATCCGGGACAAGGCTCCCCGCAGCGTTGTGCCGGCCTGAGAGCCTTTGATGCCGGCATCGGCCATAATTCCAATGGATGCTGCGGTCTCTTCAAATTCAATACCCATGGCACTCGCTACCGGCGCCACATACTTCATGGCCTCCCCGGTATCTGCCACAGCCGCATTGGTATCCGCCGCATTTTTCGCCAGCACATCTGCCACATGGCCTGCTTCGCTGGCATCCATTTTGAATCCACGGAGCGTTGACGCCGCGATATCCGCGCTGGAAGCAAGGTCTTCACCGGAAGAAGCAGCAAGGTCAAGCATACCAGGCATAGCGGCGATAGTTTCCTCCACATCAAATCCGGCAGACGCCAGGTTCTCCATGCCTTCTGCCGCTTCCAATGCGGAAAACGCCGTGTCCGCACCTAGCTGTTTTGCCTGTTCATTTAGCCTGGCAAATTCCTCGTTGTTTGCCCCGGAGATGGACCACACCCTGGACATCTGTGCTTCAAAGTCCATACCTGCTTTTGTGGCCGCCGCCAACCCGGTCACTGCTGCAGCGCCGGTAGCCTTAGCCGCTGTTCCAATAATGGACTTTATCTTATCTGCAGCGCCAGTCCAATTGTTGACTACTGCATCTGCCGAAACTTCAGAACTCCGCTCAATCTCATTCCATGCCTTTTTAAAAGCATCGCTGGATGACATTCCCTGCTTTTTATACTCCGCTGCTAAACTTGCAGCCTGAGATTTTAAAGACTTTTTGGTTTGTTTAATCCCCTTTTCTATCCCTGAATTGTCTAATCCGGTTTCTATAATGATGGTACCGTCGGCCATATTCTCACACTCCTTGCATCAAATAGTGAAATCGTAAAAATCTAAGCTATTTGACGCCCTGGGTGCCACCAACCGACAACACCAGGCCTACGCCTGTCCGCTTCTCAATACCGCATCCACATCTCCGCCATGTAACAGTGCATCTGTGATTGCGTCCTGTCTTTCCTTCTCTTCTTCTGGGATATCCTTCGGCAGCGCATAAATCCGCTGCATCTCCCTTGCCCTCTTCTTCTGTTCCTTATCCATCTTTGTCACGTCCGCCCCGCGCCATCCCATGATCTCACAAATCTTGCAGTCGTCATGGAGCGCAGCAAAGAGGGACATAAATTTCCACCAGTGAAGAAAATCAATCTCCAACAGATCTATCTTATAATCCTGCATAAATCCCGCATTGATATAGTCAAAATCATGCCGGAAAGAAAGTACCGGCTGTTTCGGCTTCTTTCCCTTTGGTTCCTCTTTACCGCAGGAATAAAACCACAGAAGCTTGTCTGCTGCTTCGCCCAGATCATCCGGGATATTTCCCTTATAAAAGAGATCCATCGCAGCATAATATCTGGCGTTCATACAGGCATCCTCATGGGACATTTCTGTATACTGCATGATTTCCCTGGCAAATGCTTCCTGCTCTTCTGAAATGTTTTTTCCAAACAGAATGCCTTCAATCTCTATCATCGTTCGGAAATCTGCGTCAATCGGATAGCTTCTGCTGCCGACAGCAACTTCCGTCGGCAGCTTTTTTCTCCTCACTTTCCCTGGGCGAGCCGTGTGATATCATCGACCGCTCTTGCGTGCCCTTTCAGCTGCTCTTCCCTGAGCCGATAGAGTTTCTTCACGGCCTTTACCCTCTCGCCCAAATCGTGTTCCTGCGTGAACATTTTCCCAGCAGTACCTTCACCAAAGAGGTCATCAAAAAATGTATCGATGATGCTACACTCTGCAATGACCCCATCGGCTGTCAGATTGCCGTCAGGTGCGTGTTCCTTTTCGTAACCGGACAGTCCGTCCCACATGGTCTTCTCAGCCGCGTCAAACCGTTTCATGATATCAGCATTGAGAAAATTAAAATCAAATTTCTCTTTATTCCACTCAAACATACCTCATCGTCCTCTCATCTTAGTTTTATGCACCGTCACCCGATTCCGCAGCATCAGCGTCCGATACAAATTCTTTTGTCTGGGTATTGAACTCTCCCATCACCGGATCTCCCTTGTCGTGCAATGTTCCTTCCACCTGCCATTCTCCGTCGTTATCACTGAATGAAGAAATCTCCACGGCCACGTCAAACTTACGGGCTTTGAAAGTATTCTGTTTACTCTGCACCGCTTCGTCCAGATCCACGCGGACCAGCTCTCGTTCCGCATCGGCGCCGGTCTTACGCTGCTTGCCGATATCAACAAAATCCTTGATAACCGCCTGCGATAAAATCTGATCGGCAGTGAACGGATGCTCTCCTTCGTAAGATGTGATGGACGAGGTAGAGGACTTATCATTGATGTACTTTTTGCTGGTAGTCTGCGCTCCCGGGTCTTCATTTAACTCTTCAAAACCAGTGCCCAAAAGCTCAAAGGTATCGCTCACCTTCACATAAGACGCTTCCTGGTATCTCTGTTTTACTGCTTTGCTTGTTGCTGCTTCTGGCATATTACTTACCTCCTAAAAATTCCTGATAATACACAAGCTGGCACTGAATCTGGTACCGAGCTTTTGATTCATCGGCATTGAGCACGTATCCATTGGTCAGTGCCTGGATTTTCCTTGCTTCCCTTCCACTGCCTAAATCCGGCAGGGTATTTTTCGCACTGCATTCTTCCAGCCAGTCAGAAAATTTCTCGTAAAACTCAGCGACATCCATGTTTTCCACCATGTCCTGCCCGAAATATTCCCGGCTGGCAAATACAAAATTAAACCGGCGGATGGTATCGCCGTTCAAATATCTTCTCTGTATCGGGTTGTCCGTGATGGATGCCTCCACCACAAATGACTTTGTGTTCTCCGGCAAGTATTCCACACCTACCAGAGCATCAAACTCACCCAGGAACGGGCATGTATTCACAAACGCCCGAATACTGCCTATCACACTCATTTTTCTGCTTTTCCTCCTGCCATTTTGGCCACGGATTCCAGGATGGCGTCCCCATTATCCGCCCAGCACCGCTTATCCCATTCTTTTCCTCGTTTTCCGCCCCAGTTTGTTCCTTCTTTGCCATTTCCACGATTCTCATAGTACTGCCTTTGGGAATAGGGCTGAACATACTCCACAGAATCTTCGTGTTCTATTGCAGAATGTTCCAGCGTACCGCTCAAATGAGGAACATACGGATCCATGTGCAGGCGTACCTCATGAGTGAAAGACCGTTGAACTGGTCCTCCCGCCTGCAATCCGCGCTTCGCCAGGATTTTCTGTGTCGAGTTCATCTTGATTTTCACTTTTGTTGCCATCTTATTCACCCCCAATCCGCCAGTGCGGCAGCCCGCCGCGGCGGTTATCCGCGAAGGATAATATTTTGCCGGTATACTGCCGCTTTAAAAACTCGGATTCTTTCTCAAAATCATCCAGCAGACCGCAGCCAAACAAGTCGTCATTATTGATAGTCCAATAAGACGAAGCCTCCTCATCCGTCAGTTCTGCGTACTGATCGGCATCGATATACTGTTTCCCCTGCGTGTCTGCATCTTCCGGAATCCGGATTTTATAGATATCCGCAGATACAAGCCCTTTATCAGTCACTTGTACTTTTTGCTCCGTGTAGAAGCTGACGCCACGGATCTGTGTCCGGGAATAGGTCGTCCGGCCAGTTATTTTATCAGTACCGCGGTAATTGAAGATTGTCAGATCTGCATTTGTAATCATCAGCAAATCCCCCTGTACAAGAGCCCGGTACCCGAAAGATACTGGGCCGCTGCCTGATATGCACGGGTTTCCACGGAGCCAGTGTTT
>DVFT01000073.1 GCA_018713105.1 Candidatus Limivivens merdigallinarum
GAGGGTAGTATATCCGGTCGGACTACGATTCAAAAAGGAAAAATGCGAATTCGGAGGGTAGTATATCCGGTCGGACTACGATTCAAAAAGGAAAAATACGATTTCCGGAGGTAGTATATTCGGTCGGACTACGATTCAAAAAGGAAAAATACGATTTCCGGGGGCAGTATGTGCAGCCAGATTACGATTCAAAAAGGCAAAATGTGAATACTGAGGGTAGTATACCAGCCTAGACTACCATCCAAATCGTGAAAATATCGATCCCGAGGGTACAAAGCCTCGCTGGACTACCATTCAAATCAAGAAAAGTTCTTTCTCAAAGTTACAATTCCAGGCACCTAGGCGATTCCTCGGTCAAAAACCCCGCAGCAAGCTACGGGGCGTCAAATTGGAAGCGTAGCAGAGCTGCAGGGTATTTGTACCCAAAGGGCACTCACCCTCGCGGCAAATCTACGTTCCACTTCAGGGGGCGCAAAATGTGTGATACCGACACACAGTGCCGCCAAATGGACAGAAAGCCATGTCTGCTTGGCTTGTTTCTCGCGGAGGTAACAACAGCTGCATTTAATCACGCAAATATAAATCCAAAGGTGATTCATCCCAATTTTTCTAAAATTTAAATAGGAGCTGCCAGAAACCGGCATGTCCCTAATCTCATTTATCTCTATCCTCTGGTTCTTTCTCTATTCTTTTTCTATAGTTCTGGAATATACTCTACATCTTTCTGCTTTATTTCCTACTTCCCTTTCGATCCTTTCTCCCAGTACTCCCTATCTCCATCCAGAATTTCCATCCCGGCTTTTTGCGCTTCCTCCAGCAAAATCCGGTTTTTTTCATTCATTGTCCCAAATTCTTTGACTGCTGCAATCACGGTCCTGCACTTCATCATGTTCTCAAGTGCATGAGCATACTGCTTCTCACTGATAGGTTCGAATGCCTCCTCTGCTACCGTTTCCCTTGCCAACACCTTCGCTACCTGATAATCCACATCATTTTTGTGGAGCACTCCGGTATAAAATGGGATTCCTTTTCTCTGAAGTCTCCGATAAATGGGGATTCCGCTTCCTCCTCCGGCGATTACGAAAGTTTCCGCAGGTCCTTCCGGAGGTTCCAGCTCCAGGCTTCCGAAGGCTTCGTTGTAGCTGCCCGCACTCATGTCATAAAGTTCATGGATATAGTCTGCAGTAAAGATTTCCTCCGGTTTCCCATACTTTGCGATCCGGTCTCCCTTCACACAGATGACGGAATCCGATACCTTCTGCGCCAGATCCAGCTCATGGAGGGACATCACTACGGTCAGCTTCCGCTCTCTCACCATCCTTTTCAGAATACCGAGAAGCTCCAGCTTGTGCCGGATATCCAAAAATGAGGTAGGCTCGTCCAGCACGATAATCTCCGGTTCCTGGGCAATCGCCCTTGCGAGAAGAAGTCTCTGCCTCTGACCGTCACTGATGGCGGTAAAATCCCGATCCTTCAGCTCCCAGGCATGTACCAGTTCCATGGCTTCTCTCACGATTTCCCTGTCTTTTCCTGACAGGATCCCTAAGTGACCGGTGTAGGGATAGCGTCCCGTGGCAACCACGTCTTCACAGGTCATAAGCTCCGGGCGGATACGTTCCGTCATAACCACGGACAGTTTTCTGGAAACCTCCTTGTCGCTCAGTCTTTTCATATCCTCTTTGTCCAGCCAGACCGTACCTGCGATGGCCTTTAGCTGTCGTGTGATGCTTTTCAGGATCGTGGATTTTCCCGCTCCGTTGGGTCCGATGAGTGTCAGGATCTCCCCCTGTCTGACACGGATTTCGATCTCTCTGATCAGCGGCTTTCCGTCATATCCTACCGTCAGATTTTCTGTATGGAAAAAATAAGATTCTCTCATAGTTTTTTCTTCCTGCTAATCATGATAAAGATTACCACTGGTGCGCCGAATATGGCTGTGACGGAACTGATGCTGAGCTCAGTGGGGGCGAATACCGTCCTCGCGATAAGGTCGCAGAACAGGCAAAAGACGGCTCCGCCCAAAAAACAGGCAGGGATGACCAGAATCGGCTTCGCCGTTTTCAGAAGACTCTTGACCAGATGGGGGACAGCAATCCCAACGAAGGAAATCGGTCCCGCAAAAGCTGTCACACAGGCTGACAGAATGCTGGAAAGCAGGATCAGCGCCACACGGAAGACCCGGATATTCACGCCCATATTTTGAGCGTATACTTCTCCGAGCTGGTAAGCCCCAATGGGCTTTGACATAAAAAAGACAACCACCGAGGTAACCAGGACGAACACCGCCATCACTTTCACATTATCCCAACTGGTTCCGGAAAAGCTTCCCATGGACCAATTGTGCAGGTTCACAATATCCGAATCATTTGCGAAGGTGACCACAAAATCCGTCACCGCCGAACAGATATAGCTGATCATGATTCCGGATACCACCAGCATGGACATGTTTTTTACTTTGCTGGAGATCAAAAGCACAAAGCCCATGGAAATCATAGAGCCCAAAAAAGCCGCCAGAATCAGTACCGCTGAATTCATCACCATTCCCTTTCCCAGGAAATAGATCATGGACAGTGCCACAATCAGCTCTGCTCCGGAGGAGATTCCCAGCACGAAGGGACCTGCAATGGGATTATTGAAAAACGTCTGCAGGAGAAAGCCCGAGATGGACAGCGCCCCTCCCAGGATTACCGCTGCCAGAATACGGGGCAGGCGGATGGTCCAGATAATGTTGTAGGAGGTCTCATCTCCCTCCCCCAAAAACAGGATCCCGATAATATCCGGTACCTTAAGCTCGATGCTTCCCGAATTGATATTCCACACTAGCAGGAAACACAGCAGGATCAAAAGAATCACGAACGCCGCCAGATACCTCAACCCTGCCCTGCGCCCACTCACTTTCCTGTAGTTCTCCTGTTTTCCCTTCTCCCTTACCTCCCTATCCTCCATCATATCGGCTCCTTACTTCAGTTTATATAGAAAATTCAAAGTCTCATCCGGATTGTCTTCTGTGAGGATGGTATGGATATCTACGATTACCTTGCCTAAGCTGGTAGTCTCCTGGAACATACTCTTGCTCAGGCACCAGACATTTCCCTCCTGCACAGCCTTGAAATCCTCAAGCAGTTCGCTTTTTCCCAAAAGCTCATCCAGGGAATGGAGTTCCCCGTCGATGGTGCTGTTGTAGATGATATAGTCTGCATCCTTTGCCTTGGCGTAAAATTCTTCCATCTGCATATTCATAGTAGACAAGGCATTGTCATTCTCCACATCCAGATCATGAAAGATATACTCTCCGCCTGCCAGTTCGATCATTTTGGCAACGTAATCATTGGATTTTCTTACATTGGCATAACCGGAAGCAGTGATATAGAAGAATGCCACCGTTTTGCCCGTACTCTCGTCGCTCTGAACTTCCTCTACCTCTTTTGCCCAGTCGGCAAACAGTTTTTCTGCCTCATCCTCTTTGCCAAGCAGCACGGAGTAGAGCTTCACCCATTCCACTCTGCCCAAGGGATGATTTTCATAGCTGGAGTAATCCACCAAAACCGGGATTCCGAATCCGTTTAACATCTCCTTCACCTCCGGGTTATGGTAGATCATGGTAGATTCAACTGCAAGCTCGCATCCTTTTGAGAGGATCAGCTCATAGTCCGGGGCATTGTATTTTCCCGCATAGACCACCTCTCCCTGTTCCATGGCTTCTCTTGCCGCATCCACATACCAGTTATCCGTATCCGTGCCCGAAAGCGTCACGGCATCCATGCAGTCCAGAGCAGCAAAATAATCCATGCTGGCAGTAGCCGCCACATACAGGTTTTCCATCGGCTGATTCAAAATTTCAATGTCTTCTTCCACGTTCTCAGGTGTTTCCTGCCCTTCCGGAACCACCAGGAAACGGCTTCCATCCGAGATCGTAATCAGGGCATACCCTCCCTCATAATAATCCACGGAAAACTGATCTGCATATTGAAGTTCCATGCTGTGGTCAATTTCCATACTCTGAAAATCCACAGCCGCCTCTGTCTCCATTCCGGGACACAGGAAAACCAGGATCATTCCCAGGAACAGCCCTGCTGCCGCTCGCTTTCCAAAAGCATTCTTCATTCCTACCCAACTCCTATCTACTCTGCCTTCTCTGCACTCCCGGAATCAAACGTCAGGGTATACTCAACTTCATGAGGCTCGCTCATTGCCGTAGTATCTGCAATGACCGGAATCTCTTCGTCAAGGGCAGCTACCGGGATTTCGAACACTGCATTGTCCGTATTGTCCTGGTCAATGGGCGTATACTTTTCTCCATCTACGATCATGTAATCGTAGTACGGGCTGCTCCACTCGATCACAGCTGTCATCCCATTATCATCCACAGAAAGTTGACAGGGTGAGGTCACGGACGCTCTTCCGCTGCCGCCTTCCAACGTTACGTCAATGAGATATTCCCCGCTTTCTATGCTGCGGTTATCGGCTTCTTCATCTTCTGGATCCCCACTGTTTTTGGCTCCTTCCACATCTTCCGAAAGCTCACTGTTTTCAGCTCCTTCTGCATTTCCAGAATTCCCACTGTTCTCAGCTCCTTTCGCGCTTTCCAGAACCTCTCCATCCTCATCCCGCCCTACCGTCAACACTTTCTTGGAACTCTTTTTGGGCAGGGCTGCCTGAACTTCGTCATATTTCGCCTCATCCGCATACGCTTCCTCCGGAAGAAGATCAGCCCGGAAAATCAGGGTGCGGTCATACCATTTTTCTCGGTTCTTGCTGAATGCTGCACAGTCGGTCTTCACATTCAGGCTGTCGATGGGAACCTCATATACGTGAGCCCCTTCTTCATTTTCCTTGTAGGCAATATAATCTTCCTCTGACGCATCTGCCGCCTGAACTCCGGTTCCCATGTATAGATACAGGTATCCTTTTCCGCCCATGGTCATCGCTGCCGTCATCTTTCCATCCTCCACAGTCAAGGTACAGGCTGTGATCCGAAACATGGAGGAGCTGGAATCCACCTCGATTTCATAGGTTCCATCCTGCAGATCTTTGGCAGTCACCTCCACTAGACCCGTATCGTCCAAGTCCTCTGACGGTGCCATCTCGTCCGCGCCGGCTACTTTTTGATCCTCCTCTTTGTTCTCTTCTGCATCCTGGCTTTCTGATGATTCCGTCTTTGTCTCTTCCTCTGCTTTCACCTCAGCAGAAGCCGCTTTTTCGGAAGCGGCTTCTGTGGCAGAGGCATAGGCAGGAACAGAAGTCATCGCAAAGAGTGCAGCCATCAGGGCTGCTGCTTTTCTTCCAAACATGCGCTTCCTCTTTTCTCTATGATTTTTGGTTCAGCCAATCTCATTTTAGCTCTTCATTTTTGATTCCCGCATATGGCAGATATCCTGGTTCTAGGATTATTCTGCAGCGCTCAAAGTATCGATCGCTTCCTGCGTATGGGCTACATACATCTGCTGAATGGCATCCAACTGTCCCAAACCGTCCAAAACGCATTCCACTTCATAGCCTGCATCCTCAAAGGTGGTCTTCCAGGAGCCTTCCTCATCGCCAGCCATATCATTGTGTGCATGGTCTCCAGCCACTACCATCAGATCCCTCAAAACAACCTTGGTATAATCGCCCTCCTGAACCGCTGCCAGAACATCCTCCAGAGACGGGCTGGCTTCCACCGTACCTACGAAATAATTGTCTTTTCCGGCTTCTGCCAGTTTATCCTGAAGCTTTCCGTATACTTCATTGGAATCTGCCTCGGTTCCATGACCCATAAATACAATCGCCGTCTCTCCATCGTCATACTCTGCGGTGGCATCTGTGATGGCTGTCACCACATTGTCAAAGTCCTCCTCACTGGTCAGCAGCGGATTCGCCAAAACCACCTGGTCAAAATTGTCCACATACTCATTCAGCTCATCCTGAAGATCCGTGAACTCAAATCCGTCCATCAGGTGTGTCGGCTGTACCACCAGTGTTTTTACCCCATTATCCACTGCGCGTTCCAATGCCTCTCCCACATTATCGAACTTCTTTCCATCGCGCTCTGCTACTTTATCAATGATGATCTGACTGGTAAACGCTCTTCTCACGGAATAATCCGGAAAAGCTTCCTCCAGGGCATCCTCCAGGGCATCCTCAATGGCACCAATGGTAGCCTGGCGGTTGTCGTTGTAGCTGGTTCCAAAGCTTACTACCAGAAGTTCCGTATCCCCAATCTCATCTCCGTTTCTGGTGTCTTCGTTGGAGCAGTCTCCGGTATCCTCTTCTGCCTCGGTTTCTTCTTCCAAGGCTTCCGCGTCTTCCTCAG
>DVFT01000074.1 GCA_018713105.1 Candidatus Limivivens merdigallinarum
ATCAGCGATTACATCAATCGGTTCACCATCCGCTTTCAACAAAAGGATCCGAGCTCTGCAGACAGTCTGTGCCTGAATGGTACGAGAACGTGTCTGTAATTCAAGATAAGACCGTTCCTCTGGAGTGAGTGTTATTGTTGTTGCTTTTCTTCCCATGATATTGCCCTCCATAGTTACTGTATAGAGATTATATCATAGGTTGATTATATAGTCGAGTTAATTAAAAATATTTATACTAGCACTAATCTTTCCCCAATCTAAATGGGACTGATTCAGCACCATTCAGTTATTTGAAATTATACCTGAAAACGCTGGTGCGAATCGGAGGTACACATAAAATCGCTGGGAGATTCGCACCAGAAAAATGCATAAATAAAGTACGTGACAGGAAGGAAAGGATATTGTAAAATGAGAATGGAAGAAGATAGTAATAAATCTTGTCTATTTTAGCTAAAAAGTCGAATGGGTTTTTGGTTAGAATTGCTGTCGCTCCCCTCGCGGGAGCGTGGATTGAAATTCATTTCCACAATCACATTTGCAAATCCAATATGGTCGCTCCCCTCGCGGGAGCGTGGATTGAAATATATTCGTTAAGGTGGCAATAGGGGTTAAAAGCTCTGGTCGTTCCCCTCGCGGGAGCATGCATCGAAATTTAGAAGCAATATTCTAACGCCATACCCCCAATCCCCCAAATACAACCACCACATCCCAACCTTTCCCCGATTCCCGCCAAAGCCCACACCCTGCAACCTTTCCCCTTCCCCCTGTCAAGCACAAAAAAAGAAAGCCGTCGGTCTGACCCGACAGCTTCCCCATTGAATTCTTTAAAGTTTCTTCCGCATCATCTCCGGATTCGTACAGTACCGAAGCGCTGTTTCCGAGGTGATCCTTCCTGCCTTATACAGCCCCAACAAACTGTTGTCCATGGAGATCATGTCCTCTTTTGCTGAGGTATAGATGATTCCATCGATCTGATGGACTTTGTTGTCACGGATCATATTGCTGATCGCCGGGGTCATGACCATGATCTCGAATGCCGGGATCATCCGGCCGTTTGTATCGGGGATCAGCTGCTGGGAGACCACAGCCTTCAGAACCATGGAAAGCTGCACGGCAATCTGGCGCTGCTGGTTGGGCTCGAATACATCGATGATGCGGCTGATCGTGTTGGCGGCGCCGATGGTGTGCAGGCTTGAGAGGACCAGATGCCCGGTTTCAGCAGCGGTCATGGCGGTCTGGATGGTCTCATAGTCGCGCATTTCACCCAGAAGGATAACGTCCGGGCTTTGGCGGAGGGCAGCGCGGAGAGCCACCAGGTAGTTCTCCGTATCAATGGAGATTTCGCGCTGGCTTACAATGCTTTTTTTGTGGCGGTGGAGGAATTCCAACGGATCCTCCAGGGTAATGATATGGTCAGATTTTGTGCTGTTGATCCGATCCACCAGGCACGCCAGGGTGGTAGATTTCCCGCTTCCGGCAGGACCGGTGACAAGAACCAGACCTTTGGTATAGTCGGAAAGCTGAACGACCGTATCAGGGATGCCCAGCTCATCGGGCTTGGGCAGCTCAAAGGTGATGACCCGGATGACGGCGGCAAGGGAACCGCGCTGCTTGTAGGTGCTCACCCGGTATCGGGACAGCCCAGGGATGGAAAAAGAAAAATCATCATCTCCCCGCTGAAGCAGCAGGTCAATTGATCTGGGTTTTGCCAGCTCATAGATCTCATGAACCAGCCGGGATGTGGAGTCCGGCATCAGCCGTTCTCCTACTTGATGCAGGATTCCGTTGATTTTGTAGGACAACGGAAGCCCGGCCACGATGAAAATATCGGAAGCCTTTGCTTTGGTAGCTTCTGTCAAAAAAGAAACAGCATCAAGGGTTTCACTCATGAGGTTTCCTCCTTATTATTTGATGGGATAGCATCTGGCTGTATATAGACATTTTGGCGTGTGTCAGGCGTCCAGTCTCTGAGATTTTCTACCTTCCAGGACTTGATGGCGTAAAAAGTGTCGGAGGGCTGTTCCGGGTAGAAAAGCTCAAGTTGTACAAAAAGCTGCTGTTCCTCATCGATCGGTATGGCAAAGGAAAGTGAGGTGCCATCAAGCCGCAGCTGATTCTCTTCCCGGGGAAGGTCGGAAGACAGGCTGGAAAAATAGCTTTCTTCGTCCTTGGAATCCTGATAATGCGAAACCAATGCTTCGTCCAGGGAGGACAAAAGGTCGGCGGCGCTGCTCTCCGCTTCGTAGTAGATCCTCGTCCGGCGCGCCATATTTTCACTGAGAGATAGATCCGCCCTGGCGCTGACCAAGGACAGCACAGCAAAAATGATCAGGCAAAGGGACAGAAAAATCAGCAGAAGGGAAGAGACTCCGATGGTAATGATCGGTTTCTGGCGTTGTCTCATGAAAGAATGACCTCCTTTGAAACGGGTGTGTGGAAATGGAGCTGGATCTCAAACAGGTATTCTCCGTTGTAGAGTTGTTGGATGGAGAGGTCTGCCCGTTTTTCCGTTGCGATCACATTCATATCTGCACTCAGGAGAAAAGCAGCCTCCTTTTCCGGACAGGGTTCCCACTGGCTGTCATACCATGCCTCATAGTTTCCGCCGTTCAGGGAAAGCTCAGGCATCAGCTCCTGCATGCTGTCAATGGAACCATCGCTGCCTTTCAACGCCTCGGCAAAGCTTTGGACAATAGTTTGGGCATGGCTTAGATTCTCAGATTCCCGACTGAAGAAATATGCCCGGACGAAGACCTGGATACAGATCGCCGTTACCAGCAGAAAGAAGAACAGCACGATCATAAATTCAATCAAAAATAAGCTGGATTTGGTTCCACGTGTGTGTCTCATGAAGCAGCCTCCTTTTGGCTTGAAGGATACACCAGAGTGGTGGCGGAAGCCCCGTTTGCATCTGTGGCGGTAAGACGGAAGCACCCTACATCTGTTTCCTCTATGGAAAGCTCCTCAAGATCTACAATGGAGTGTCCCATATCAGGCGTTACGGAGGAGGAACTTTTGATGAACAGTTCCCTCAGACTGTGCCCGTACTCATAAATATAAGTAGAATAAGCCTCTCCGTCGATGTCCTGGCGGAGAACCAAGGTTGGGATCTGCTGAATGCTGGACAGCTCTATGGCACCGGATTCATCGGACTGGCGCACTTTCTCTGTGATATAGGCAAGGGCAGTCCGAATGGTGTAGTTCTCCTCCATGCGCTGTGCGGAATTCTGATAGACCCGTGCGCCGATGAGGATCAGAAGCAGGGCGGACGCGGTGAATAGAAGGAATAACAGGATGGAAAACAGGAAATCAATGGTGTGTTTTCTGGGGTGATGAGCATACATGTGTCTGCCTCCCTATCAGGTTAGGGGGATTACGGTCACATCAGGAAGAATGTTGGAACCGATGATTTCGTAATCCACCACATAGTTCTCTTTGTCATAGGTGATTCCGTAATGTTCTTCCAGGTAGGAGAGACTCTCCGGATAGGCGCCTTCCACAGCATAACAGTGGACAGAACTCCTTAAAATAGCGGCTTTCAGGCTTTCTGCCTGCTCCTCGTGGGTGGTATCCGAGATTGAGCGGATACTTATAAGAAACAGGAGGGTCAGAAGAAGCAGCAGAAGCACGGAATAAAGCGCCGTATGTTTTTTTAACGGATGGAATCTTTTCTCTGCAAAACGGTTCATAGAAGCCTCCTTATCCGATATTGGACATAATCCCAACCAGTGGGAGCATGACGGACAGAAGGATCATTCCCACCAGAATGGAGAGAATCGCCACGAGAGTAGGCTCCAGCATGGAGATCAGGTTCTGTAGTTTGGCATCGGCTTCCTCCTGATAACTCACGGAGATTTTTTCTAGAACAGAGTCAGCAGAGCCGGTACGAAAACCAATGGAGACCATCCGGGCATAGACGCCGGAAAAAATGCCGCTTTGATTAAGGGCATCGGTGAACTCCTCCCCTTCCTCCAACATTTTTCGGGCGTGGCTTATTTTTTTGCGGAATTCTTCATTCTCAATCAGGTTGGATACCAGTTGGAAGCTTTCGTCGGTATCCAGTCCGCTTTTCAAGGCAATGGACATGCCGCCTGCAAAGCGTGAGCAGGCAAGACGGTTATTAAGCTCCCTGGAAGGGGGGAAGTTGTTTAGGATCCGAGCCGCATACCGTCTGCCGCGGCTGCTTTTGGTTAGGAAGACCAATACGGCTGCCAGGATCAGCAGGAGGGCAATAAAGACGGCGGCGTACCGTTCCAGGGCAGTCCCAAGAGACAGAATGGAGCCGGATATACCGTCCATCTCCGCGCCAAGCTGATAAAAGACCTGTGCGAAGATGGGCATAACCCTTACTACCAGGACGACTAGAACCACCAAAAGCATGGAGAGCATGATCAAAGGATAGGTGAGAGCATCGCGGATTCCTCTTGAGATTTCTTCTTCTCTCTGGTAATGGAGGGCAAGGGCAGACATAACTTCATCCAGCGTTCCGGAACGCTCACCGATTTCGGTCATATGGATCAGGTAAGCTGGAAAGACGCCGGAAGCTTTTAGGGCTTCATGGAGCAGCCCGGTTTCCTCCAGATGGTCGTTGATGACAGCCAGGATTTCTTCAGCTTCTTTGGTCTTGGCATCCTCCTTCATGATGGAAATGCCTTCGAGAGCAGAAATCCCAGAATGGAGGATCAGGGAGAGCTGTTCGCAGAAAAAAGACAGTTCCGTATTGTTCAGACATTTTTTCATAGGGTTTCCTCTCTTTTAACGGATATATTGAACGGTGTAGTTTTCGCCGTCGCCGATGTAATTTGCCATGGCGGGGTCATCCTTTCCAGTGGAAGCAAAGGTGGGATCCATCAGCTTCCACTCATCCCCGTTAAATTCCACGGCATGTTCCACCCAACCGACTGATTCGATATAGACATCCACCCAGGCGTGGCGGATGGAGGCGCTGTAGCCAATCTCCAGTTTTGTGGGAATCCCTAAAGACCGGAGCATAGCAGCCATCAGCGACGCATAATCAAAGCAAATCCCCGTCCCGGTTTTGAGGGTGCTGTCAACATCCGGGAGATAATTGGACTGGACATTTTCGGCCTTTTCATTGTCGTAGGTCAGATGGCTGATGAGGTATTCGTAAATCCCGGTCAGGGCATCCAGATCCGTTTCCGCATCGGCGGAAAGCTGGGCAGCCAGGGAAACCGCCTCTGAAGCCTCAGTAAAATCCACATACTGATTGGGATATAGAAAAGGCAGGAATTCATTGTCAAGCTCAACGGTGATAGATTGGGAAAACAGGGACGCATACTGGTCGCCGCCCACGTTCTCATAGGCAAGAATCAGATAATCCCCATCGCCGGCGGTCAGGGGAAAGACGGCATAGACGCCCGCTTCCTCAAGAAAATACTTGTAAGTCACGCCATCGGGACCGATGATCTGGATGGCGGCTTTCTTCCCCTCCTCGTTCAGAAGAGCCATACAATAGCCCTGGTTCCGGTTGGAGATATCCATGAGAAGAGGATCGCCGCCAAGGGTTTCTTCCCCGCTTGCCTCCGGTACCAGTACCGAGGTTTTGCCGGGGGTGTAGAGCTCCGTTTTTCCAGAGGCGCCGCCCGTGGAACAGCCAGAAAGGAAAAAACAGAGGAGCAGCGGAAGAAGGATCCGAAAGGATCTTTTTTTTGTATGTAAAAGCATGATAATCGCTCCTGTAAATTGTATGGGATCATAGTATCAGTATAGCAGATTATGTCTCCGCACGCCACTGTTTCCGAAACTTGAGCGGAGTCGTTCCCTCATGGCTTTTGAACTGGTTGATATAATGCGTCACCTGATGGAAGCCGCATTCAAAGGCGACTGCCTCCACGGTGAGATCTGAGTATTTCAGCAGATCCTTGGAGTAATTCAACCTTGTGACAATGAGATATTCATTGGGCGGCATCCCCACATAGCGTTTGAACTCACGGGCAAGATGGTATTTGCTGATGCCGGTTTTGACAGCTAAGTGGTCAAGAGTCAGAGGCTCTTTGAAGTGGACGTCGATTTCCTTCATGGCAGCTTCCAGATAATCCGGCATAAATCCCAGCCCCATGGTCTCGGTGCTGTTTTGGATCAGGATCTGGGTGAGGATATCGGTGATCAGCCCGGAGGTAAGGATTTCAGAATGGAGATCCTTCCTCCGGGTGATGGCAAGAATCCTCCGAAGGGTACTCTCCATAAAAAAAGGATCCAGGGAATCCAGAATATGGAAATCACTTTTCAGAAATTCTTCGTAATATCCCAGAGCAGATGGTCCGTTGAAATGCAGCCACAGAAATTTCCATTCCTGATTTTTCAGGCATTCATAGTAGTGGTGTTCCATGCAGTCAATATAGGCGGTGGTTCCGGCAGTGAGGTGCCAGGTTTTTCCCTTATAGTCCAATTTTCCCTTGCCCGACAGCGTATAGATGATAAGGAAGCTGTTTAAGTTGGCGCGCTCTGTAAAGTAAGGAGAGAAGGTAAGAAAATCCCCTACCTCCTGCACATAAAAGAACACCTGCCGGGCTGTAGGGGTGGCAGTGTTGATAAAACGGATGGAATCTTCGCTCCAGGAAAAATTCAGGTTCTCAATATATTTGTTAGATGGGGAATGTCTCATGATATATCTCCAATTTAAACTCCGGCATTGAACAGCAAGATGATATGATTATATGTCAATATCAATGGATGTAATTCCGATTATATCAGAATATAATTGACATGTAAACAAAAAAAGAAACGGCAAGATACAATGATAAGGAGGTTCTATGCGATGAGTGATCTGGCAAAAATCAAAGAACCAAAGAAAGCCCGGATCGGACTGTACAGCGCAGGGCTGCACGCATACTGGGAACAGTTTGACGGACTCCTGGACTGCCTGATGGGGTACAACCGCTTCATTGCTAAGAAGCTTGGGCAGTGGGGCGAGGTGTATAATTTCGGAATCGTGGATACGGAAGATAAAGGACGGGAAGCCGGAGAATTTTTCAATCAACATAACGTGGATATTATTTTTTCCCATGCGGCAACCTACTATACCAGCGCATGCGTCTTGCCGGTCCATCAGATCAGCAGCGCACCCTGTGTGATCCTGAACCTGCAGCCAACGCCGGAGATGGCTTATGAGAGCACCGGTACGGACCGATGGCTGGCTCAGTGTGTGGGCTGTTCCATCCCCGAAATTTCCAATGCCTTCAACCGTGCAGGGATTCCCTTCCGGGTCGTAAACGGCCTTTTGGGGCTGTCGGAGACACCCGCCTTTGCCAAAGCATGCGAGGTAACGGAGCATCGTCCTGAGGCAATCCATGCCTGGCAGGAGATTGAAGAGTGGTGCATGGCTGCCTCTGTAAAGCGAACTCTTAGGTGGTCCAGGTTTGGATTTTTGGGGGGTTACTACAGCGGCATGCTGGATATGTACAGTGATTTTACGATGCTGCAGGCGCAGACAGGAATGGATATTGAGATTTTGGAGATGAGTGACCTGGATGCCTATCTGAAGTCAGTGACAGATACGGAGGTTTCGGACAAGCTGGGAGAGATTCGAGACTTCTTTGAGATTTCCGGGGATTCCCCGTCGGATCCGATTGCCAAGAAACCCACCGAGGAGCAGCTCTTGTGGTCGGCAAAGGTGGCATGTGCCCAGGAAAAGATGGTACGGGATCGTAATCTGGACAGCGTTTCCTATTATTATCACGGCAGAGACGACTATTTTGAAGAGGTGCAGGGCGGTTTTATCGTAGGCTTTTCTCTATTGAATGCTTCGGGGATCGCCTGTGCGGGAGAGGGAGATATCAAAACGGCGCTCGCTATGAAAATCGCGGATATCTGTCAAAAAGGAGGAAGCTTCTGCGAGATTGTAGCGGCTGATTTTAACCGCGGCACGATGATCCTGGGGCATGACGGTCCTTTCCATTTTGCCATCGCAAAGGGGAAACCGATCCTTCGGGGGATGGGGGTATACCATGGGAAGAGGGGAAGCGGCATTTCTGTGGAAGCAAAAGTTCGCCCGGGCGCTGTAACGACCTTGGGTGTGACCCAAACCGGGGACGGAAGGCTGAAATTCAATATCAGTGAAGGGGAAGCGATCGATGCGCCCATTTTACTGAATGGGAATACTTCCACCCATATCCGCTTTTCCTGTAAGCCGGTGGAATATATGGACCGGTGGTTCCAGGAAGCACCTACCCACCATCTGGCTTTGTCCGTGGGGCATAATGCAGGGCTTTTCGTAAAAATCGCACAGCTTCTGGACATTCCCTATGCGATCTATTAAGAGCAGTAAAAAAGTGCACATAAAACAAAACATGATTGAAGGAGGATTCATTATGAACAAAAAAGTGATCAGCGCACTTCTCTGTGCAGCAATGGCAGCGAGCATGGCAACGCCAGTATTGGCAGAAGGGACAGCCGAGGGCAAAACATTCGCCGTAGTGACTAAGGCAGCCGGAAATCCCTACAATGAGAAGGAGGCTTCTGGATTCCAGGAGGTCATTGAAGCAGAAGGCGGTACCGTAATTGTAAAGCATCCGGAAACGGCCACGGCTGATGCACAGATCAGCGTTGTCCAGTCTCTGATTTCCCAGGAAGTAGACGCAATCTGTATCGCAGGAAATGATGAGAACGCTTTGCAGGCATCCCTCCAGGAAGCGATGGATGCAGGGATCAAGGTAGCATGCATGGATGCAAAGGTAAATCCTGACAGCCGTATGACGTTTGTCAACCAGGCAGGAACCATGGAAATCGGGCAGGCTTTGATGGATGCCGTTTTGGATATTTCTGGCGGGGAAGGCCAGTGGGCGATTCTTTCTGCTACTTCACAGGCAACCAACCAGAATGCCTGGATTGAGGCCATGAAGGAAGTCATGCAGGATGAAAAATACAGCAAACTGGAGTTGGTAGAGGTTGTCTATGGTGACGATGAGCCGCAGAAATCCACAGATGTGACCCAGGCTCTGCTTCAGAATTATCCGGATTTGAAGGTGATCTGTGCACCTACAACAGTAGGTATCGCCGCAGCCGCCAAGGTTCTGCAGGATTCAGGCTCCGCCTGCAAGCTGACCGGACTCGGACTGCCTTCCGAAATGTCAGAGTATATTGGTGATGATGATGCCCATTCCTGCCCGTATATGTTCCTCTGGAATCCCATCGATGTAGGACGTCTGGGAGCGTATACCTCCATTGCACTCGTTAATGAAGAGATCACCGGAGCAGCAGGGGATACCTTTACCGCAGGCGAGCTGGGCGATTATGAGATCGTAGATGCGGCTGACGGCGGAACCGAAGTGATCTTAGGCGCACCGTTTAAGTTTGATCCTTCCAACATCGACGAGTGGAAAGATATCTATTGATTTGGAACGAGGTTTTTGCGATCAATTTCTGACTGTCGGATGACTGTCTGACAGCCTGGAATACCCCCTATGGAATGGAACTGCCGCGGAACTGTCTGCGGCAGTTCTTGAATCCTTAAGGAGTGTCAAGGATCCTTACGGTAAGTGGCTGCGGGATAGCTAAGGGTATTCAAGAAAATAGGAACGGAGGATGTTCAATCATGATCAAAGCGTTTAAAATGAAATTATACGAGGGACAGGAAGAAGAGTACGAGAGACGTCACAGCCTTCTTTGGGAGGAAATGAAGGACATGATCCATGCCCATGGAGGCAGGAATTATTCTATTTTTCTGGACAAACCGACCCTGACCCTGTTCGGCTATATCGAAATCGAGGACGGGGAACTCTGGGCAAAAAGCGCAGATACGGAAATTAACCGCAAATGGTGGGATTATATGGCGGATATTATGGAGACGAATCCGGACAACAGTCCTGTCTGCGTGGATCTTCATCCCGTCTTCCATCTGGATTGAACCATGTTTTTACAGAATAAGTGCTAAGCCCGGATCCGGAATCTGCGGCTTAGTATTTTTGCGTTGACAAACCATGAAAAATAGGCTATCATAAATTATGAAGTAATATCCTATTAAAAGGCAAACCCGTTGAAAAGCGGGGACGCAAAGCCAAGGGTCTAAGGCAGAGATGCTATGACAGCCGGTTGCCACATGAAATGTAAATTCAGTTGTTTATTTACATCCGTGCGTAGAATGATTCATGACGAAGAGAAGAGTGTTTTTTGGGGACGCTTCTAGAGGTTGTGAAGAAGACAAGACTCATAAGAAACAGAATTTTCATTGGCAGCCGCTTTCCATATTCGTTTCGTTGGAAGCGGTATTTTTATGCACAAGGATGTTAAAGGAAATAGGAGGAAAGCTATCATGATAAGGAAAAGCTTTAGAGAATGGTTACAGGGGAAAGCAGTCAGGATCGGCAGTGTTCTTTTGGCAGTAGCCGTGCTGGTCGGAGGGGGCTTCTGGATTTATGATTATCAGCACCATCAGGATGTGCCTGAGCTGGTGACTTACGTGGATACCGAAGGAGAAGTGACCATCGATTCCGACGAAGTGCCATTGGCTGCAGCGCCTGAGGTGAAGACAAAGACCACCCAGAGTACCAAACGGAAAAAAGTCCGGATGAAGACAAGAGCCAAAAAAACGTATACCAAGAAAAAGAAACCAAAGAGCACGACAAAAACCAGGATGACGGACAGTACAGATAAAACTGTTACGGTCAAGACCGTCTCTCTGGTCAACACCACGGAACGTTACAAGAAAGGTTCCAAGGTCAAGACGGTATTGACAACCACGAAGAAAGTAGTGACAACCACGACTGTAAAGAAAAGCAGCAACTCCACACAAACGGCAGGTATTCAGCAGAATTCGCCCAATATCAGCACCAGCGCCGGCACCTCCACTTCCGGCACCTCCAGTACCGTAGTAAACGGGGAGATTGCGATTGCCAAAGCTGCTCCCAGAGTGGATGGCAGGGTATCCCATGCATTTACGACGTTGGGCTTTAAGATTTATCTCAATTCCGGCGTATCCTATTCCGGTCTGTGCGATACGAAGACACGATCCATCACGCTGCGCGCCGCCAATGATACCGCCTATCACGAGCTGGGTCATTTCCTTGCATTTATAGCGGGAAATGCGGACAAGTCCTCAGAGTTTCAGGCTATTTATAATGAGGAAAAAGGCAAGTATACAGCAATCAACAAAGCATATGCCACCCAGAACAGCGCAGAGTACTTTGCGGAATCCTTTAAGGAATATACCTTGGATCCGTCCGCACTCCAGAAGAACCGGCCGAAGACCTACAATGCAATTGTGAATGCTCTGTCCAAGGTAACGGATCAGCAGATTGCAAAGGTTCAGGCTGTATATGGACCGATCTGGAAATAAGACGAATCGTTGCAGAGAAGCAGCAGGACGCGGATAAGATGGAAATACCGCTTCACAGAATCCCATTAGGGATCGTGGAGCGGTATTTTTGTCTTTTTAACAGGAAGCTGGGCAATCATTCCTAACGGGCTGGCAGCTTTCCCTGTTTTCTATGGAAGTAGATAAAAAAGAGGATGGAAGTCAGTATCCAGGATATGGGGTAGCTGAACATTATGGTCTGGATGCTGGAGTTCATAGGGACGACGACAAGGATCCAGAGGATTCTGAGGATACATACGCCGCCGCAGGTCATAAGCATGGGGATGAAGACATCCCCCATGGCTCGGAGAGCGCCGGAATAGATTTCGATGAACACAAAGGTCGCATAGGCAGGCACAATAAGCCGCAGGATCTGCATTCCGATCTCAATGACGGTATCGTCGGTGGTGAAAAGATAGAACATATACTGTCCCAGCGTTATCATAATGAGAGAGATGGCGATAGCGGTTCCGAAGAACATCCCTAAAGATACCTTGACGCTTTTCCGGATGCGGTCGTATTTTCCGGCACCGTAATTCTGCCCCACAAAAGTCGTGACTGAGGTTCCGAAGGCGCCGCTGATCATCCAGAACAGGGAATCTATTTTGCCGAAGGCTGTCCATGCTGCCATGGCGTCGGTTCCAAAGGCATTCAGGGCAGACTGGATGGTGACGTTCGCCAGATTGTACATGACGGACTGGAAGCCTGCAGGGATGCCGATCCGAAGAAGGGACAAAAGGGGAGCACGATAAAAACGGATTTCCCGCAGCGTCAGATGGTACATTTCTTTAGAACGGCACAGGGTCACGATGATCAGCACTGCGCTGACCGCCTGGGAGATCAGGGTTCCTAAGGCCACGCCTGCCACTCCCATGTGGAATACCACCACCAGCAGAAGATCCAGAAAAATGTTCAAAAAGCAGCAGATGATCAAAAAGTACAACGGCCTCTTGGAATCTCCCACAGCCCTTAAAATACCGGAGCCGATATTGTAGAGAAAGACAAACAGAATACCGCCGAAATATACCCGCAGATAAAGTGTGGAATCCGCCATGACATTTTCCGGTGTATTCATAAGCCTTAGGATGGCTGGAGATAACAGAATCCCAAGGATGGACATAACGATCCCGCCTACGATGGAAAATGCGATAGCACTGTGCAGGCTTTTGCTCAGGTTCTGTTCATCTTTCGCACCGAAAAACTGTGCGATGACCACAGTGGCGCCTGAAGAAAGGCCAACGAAAAAACCCACCACCAGGTTAATGATCTGCCCAGTGGAACCACCCACTGCTGCCAGGGCTTCCTTTCCTACAAACCGTCCCACCACGATGGCATCTGCCGTATTATAAAGCTGCTGAAAAAATGTTCCCAAAACGATAGGAAAAAAGAACAAAAGCAGCTGCTTCCAAATAATTCCTTCCGTAATCTGATTGCCAGAAGCTGTTCGTTTTTTCATGGAAAACTTCCTCCTCATGTGACTTAAATTTCCACTGCAAACCTGCCGCAGAGGTGTTGGCGTTCATGTGCGGCAGTCCAGGCAAATGCTGCCCCTTAATCATATAGAACAAGTGGAAGCTTTTGTCAATAGGGAATTCCGGACAAAACAGGGGTTTGAAAAATTTTGTGTGGCTTATTCAAAAACATGGTAAAATAAGGATACAAGTAGGAACTATGCATAAGAAGATGCAGCGAATATGTAGGATGAGGAGGAACAATAAAATGGCATTGCTTCAAGTTAATTTTTTCTCAGAATGTCTCTTGAGAACGGTTCAGATCCGGGTGATCCTGCCCGCGGAGGGGAGGGTGTACGGGAAGGAACAGCCCTTTAAAACCCTGTACCTGCTCCATGGCATCCTGGGCAACGATACGGACTGGATCTCTGGAACCCGCATCGCTCGCTGGGCGGAGGAAAGGAACCTGGCTGTGGTCATGCCTGCGGGCGAAAATCATTTCTATGTGGACTGTGAAGCTACTGGGGAGAAATACGGAGAATTCATTGGGAAAGAGCTGGTGGAAACGACCAGGAAGATGTTTCCTCTTTCCAGACAACGGGAAGATACGTTTATTGCCGGTTTGTCCATGGGAGGATACGGCGCATTGAGAAACGGGCTGAAATATTGGGAGACCTTTGGGGCTGTCGCTGCCTTGTCTGGTGCACTCATTTTGGAACGGGCACGGAATTCTGACGAGAGTTCCAAAGAATTTATCTGGAACCGGAGGTATTATACAGGAGTGTTTGGAGATTTGGACCGTCTGAGCGGCAGCGATAAGGACTGTGAGGCCTTGGTGAGGAACCTGAAGGAACAGGAAGCAGATATTCCGAGTTTGTATCTGTGCTGCGGGACAGAGGATGACTTGTTGAAACAGAACCGGGAATTTGCAGAGCTTTTGAAGGAGCTGGAGGTGCCGTTCACATACGAAGAAGGCCCTGGAAAACATGACTGGGACTTCTGGGATACGTATATCAAGAAGGTGCTGGAATGGCTGCCGCTGGAGGGAGAAGTGGATCGGATCAGTAGTGGGAATGTGAAGCGGGATTGAAGCTCGCTGATTGTCAGGATGCTGGTTAAACAGGCAGCCCGGGAGGTTAGGGAAAAGCCCTCCGGGCTGTTTTTTATAGTAACCATAGCGTTAGAATGCTATGCTTTCCCGCAGAATCAAAGTTGTCATATATTGGGAATAGACATAAGGGGCATCAGGATTACGCATACGATTGACAATACATTCAGCTGCAGCGGTTCCAAGAGCTTCTTTTGGCGTACTGATAGTAGTGAGTGGGGGAAAGGTATGCTCAGATTCCGCGATATTGTCAAAGCCGCAGATAGAAAAATCCCGGGGAACAGCATAGCCCAAAAACTGGGCGGCATGCATGATCTGGATGGCAGTCCAGTCATTACCACAGATGAAAACATCGGGCAGATGTTTCATACTCTTTAGACGTTCTGCCAGATAGTTGCCGTTCATGAACTGCTGATCAGTCTCACCCAGCAAGGAACATTCCAGATCCAAAGAAAGATCGTGTTGGGCAAGGGTTTCACAGAGTGCGTCATAGCGTTCCTGGAAACCTCGTCCGACGTTGGAAGAATAGATGTCACCGGCGAAGGCAAAATGACGGCAGCCTTTCTGAATCAGTTTAGTAACCAGATGCCGTATATGAACCTTATTTTCCATGGTGATGATATCTATGCGGCCGAATAACGTCTCATATTCCCGGGGCATATCTACAGTAACTGTGGGGAGACCAAGCTTTAAAATAGCCTCACAGACGCGGAGATCACAGATCTCTACGAGAATGATCCCTTTTACAGAGGGATTGTGCACGTTAGGAGGCAGGCGAAGGTTTCGCATATCGCTGTCATCCATAATGCCAAGTGTCAGAGAACAGTTGTTTTTGATAAGGACAGATTCGATGCCTTTCATGACATTAATCCAGAAAACAGAATAGTTTACCGATGCCCTTGTAAGAAGAAGAATAGAATCCGGGACGTCAGACATAAGGGCGTCAGCAGATTCGGAAATTGCGGACCGGTAATTTAATTCCCGTGCTTTTTCAAGCACAAGTTTTCTTGTTTTTTCGGATACGCCATTCTTGTTACTGAGAACTTTTGCTACGGTATTCCGTGAAAGATTCAGTTCATGGGCGATTTCCTTGATGGTACACTTCATATAATTTTCTCCGTTTTTATTTTTATTATAAATGTGATTTTTATGGATGTAAAGAGAAAAGTGTGCATTTGAATTTGCATAAAGGTTATCAATGCACAAAATCTTGTGAAAATGGTATAAAATACCAAAAAAGAATATGTATAAAAGATAGAAAATGTGAAAAATGCACAAAATATATTGAAAAAACTAAAAAAATGAGCTATGATTAAGACAACGATAAACGTTTATTGGATGTAAAAAATATGCATTATATGCATAGAAACAAAAATGCACAAAGAGAAATGGAAAAGATAATGGGAAACATATTTTACAAACCAGAAAATGCATGGGTGGGAGATCTGATTCCGTATTATGAGAACGGTACATATTTTGCGTTTTATCTGCATGACCCCCGCAATCGGAAAGATGAGTTTGCAGAAGATACCACATGGCATCTTGTAACTACCAAAAATTTCCTGGATCTTACCTATCACGGAGAAGCCATTCATCCGGGAGGTGCTGATAAGCCGGACCGGAATGCGTATACCGGCTCCGTAATCCGGGATGATAACGGTATCTGTTATGCATTTTTTACTGCATTCAATGAGGACATTAAGATAGACGGAAAAAGCGTACAGTCAGTCATGCGTGCAAAAGGGACAGACCCATATCACCTTGAGACAGACCGGGAATTTTTATTTGCAGCCGATGATAAGATCTACGAATCATTTGATTGGAGAGATCCGTATGTATTTTTCCATGAAAAAGAACAGTGCTGGTGGATGCTTCTGGCAGCACGAAGAAAAAATGCAGGAGGTCTTCGGGGCGGATGCATTGCTCTGTGCAAATCGAAGGATTTGACAAACTGGACTTATGAACAGCCTTTTTTTGACCCGCATATGTATGTGACCATGGAATGTCCAGAAGTATTCCAGATGGGGAATTACTGGTATCTGGTATTTTCTACATTCAATGAGAAATTTGTGACACATTATCGGATAGCGGACAGTCTAGAAGGACCGTGGAGGATTCCGGACGACGACGTTTTTGATACCCGTGCCAATTATGCAATCAAAACAGTATCAGACGGTAACCGCAGATTTGCCTGCGGATGGATTGCAAGCAAAAAGGGAAACTGTGATTTTGGACCATGGGAATGGGGCGGAACGATGGTATTTCATGAAGTCATCCAAAATCCGGAAAATGGCGAGCTCCATATAAAACAGATTGATGCTTACGGCAGATTTTATCAGGAGAAGGTCGAAACCTCAAATCCCATCCTCTGGAATTGCCGAATGGAGGAAAAAACTGTGAAAACCGAGATGCTGGGAGCGTTCTTGTATGATGTTCCGAAAGATGCGTTTTCTTTGGAAATGCAATTTGAAATCTTAAAAGCCCATGAGTTTGGGATTGCGCTTCATGCATCGGATGGTTTGGAAACAGGATATTTTCTGAAAATGAACGACAGGACGGGAGAAATGGCATGGGATCAATGGCCGAGGGCTGTTCCGGGTAAGTATCAATGGCAGATTAAAGGGGATATCCCATATCAGCTGGAGACTGTCCGAAGGCTGCCTACAGGACCGGTCTACCGCGTGAAAATTCTGCGGGAAGGGAGCATTTGCATCGTCTATGTAAATGACGAGGTGGCGCTGTCCACAAGAATGTATGACCATAATGGTCAGTTGGCAGGACTGTTTCTGGTTCAGGGAGCCGCGAAGTTTACAAAATTTGAACTCAAAATAAGGTGAAAAGAGAGGAGAAGACAAAATGAAGAAAATGATGAAAACCCTTTTGACGGCAGCTATAGTGGGTACAGTTCTGACTGCTGCAGGCAGTGTTGCCATGGCAGAAGAAGAACCAGTTACGGTTACCTGGTTTGCATCCAGACCAGTGGACGGCGCGATTGATTTGGCAATTCGGGAGATTGCCAAGCAGTACAGTGATGAACATGGCGGGAACTGGCAGCTGGAAGTAATTACAGAAGCAGACAGACCGTCCTATCTGCAAAAGCTCCAGACCTTGGTTTCCGGAGGCAATATGCCAGATATCATCGATATCGATGCAACACCTTACTGCCAGGAGCTGGTTGATGCAGGAATGTTGGTTGATGTCAAAGAATATCTGAATGAAGAAGGTCTGTATGACAGTTTTGAGCCGACAGCGTTGGCATACCAGGAATTTACAAACGGAACCATGTACACGCTTCCTCTGGAATATCATGTGGAAATGATATGGTACAACAAGGAGATCTTTGCAGAGAACGGATTGGAAGTGCCAACAACTATGGATGAATGGCTGAATGTCTGCCAGGCTCTTTCTGAAGCGGGCATAACCCCAATTGCTGTAGATGGTGTAGACCGTTGGCCGGTAATCCGTTATCTGGCAATGATGCCGTTCCGTGAAACTGGAAACGAGTATATCATTAGTCTAAGCGAAGGAAATGCATCTATGGGAGATGAAACAGGACGCAATGGTATCGAATTCTTCCAGCAGATCGGTCAGTATTTCCAGGAGGGCTTTGCTGCAACCGATTATGCAACGGCACAGGCAATGTTCCTGGATGGACAGGCTGCCATGTATTACATTGGTGATTGGGAAATTGCCGCTATGCAGGAGGGATATGAAAACGGAACGATCGGTTATTTCTATATGCCGGCAGTAGAAGGAGCATATACACAGGCAAATGAGTTTTGCGTTAACTCGGGTATCGGTATGGCGTTCAATTCAGAGACCTTTGATGAAAAGACGAAAGATTTTATCAACTATGTGATTGAGAATTACGGTAAGATTTATGCAGGAATGGATCAAATGACACCGATCAAATCAGAACTGCCGGAAGATCATGAATTCTCTGAACTGTATCTTCAGGTTCGTGAAGATATGAGTAATATTGGTGAACATTTCTTAAAACCTTGGGATTGTTATCTGGATTCCAATACCTGTAATGTCGTAAATGACAACGCACTTTTGCTTGCAACAGGAGATATGGATGCAGATACCTTTATAGAGCTTGTGGATTCTGCTCTGGCAGAGTATACATCAGGATTCTGAATATTTTAGGATATGACCGTCGCTTTCTTGGCGGCGGTCTTTTCATCCAATCCGTTTTTAGGACAGATCCGTTTTTGGGACAGACAGGAGTGAGGATATGAATGGAGTATTAAAGAGTAAAAGAGCGTTTCTGATTTTTTTGCTGCCGGCATTGTTGTTTTATCTGTTTTCTGTATTTTATCCCATTATAGAGTCTATCCGGCTTAGCTTTGTCAGCTGGAGTGGTCTGGGAGAAAAGCGTTTTGTAGGACTACAGAACTATATTCATCTGTTTCAGGATAAAGTATTTTATACTGCATTTTTGAACAATTTGGTTTATCTGGTTATTGTGGTGGGGATGCAGATTCTGATCGGTCTTTTATTCGCAGTTCTTCTGACCTATCTCACCAAGGGCGTTACGTTGATTAAAACACTGTATTACGTCCCTTGCATTATCACGACTGTAGCGGTGACCCAGCTTTTCAGAAGTATGTATGCGACACAACCGGAAGGAATCATTAACCAGCTTCTGAACGCAGTCGGTCTTGGAAGCCTGGCAACGTCATGGCTTACCAATGTGAAAACCGTGCTCGTGGCTGTGTCGATCCCGGAAGGCTGGAGATACACGGGTATGTATATGGTTATTTTTTATGCAGCACTGATTTCCCTGGATCCGGAGATTTGTGAGGCAGCGAAAATTGATGGGGCCAATGGATGGCAGACTCTGATCCGTGTGAAGCTTCCGATGATCAAAGAGGTTCTGCTGCTCACTCTTACCATGGTGCTTACCGGAGCTTTAAGGGGATTTGATATTCCGTATATTTTGACCAATGGCGGTCCCGGAAACGTCAGCGAATTAATGTCAACTTACATGTATAAGAGGGCATTTGGCAGTAATCAATATGGCTATGGAAGCGCAATTGCAGTATTTATTATTGTAGAAAGTATGTTGGTAGTAGCGCTTCTTAGGACGATATTTACTAGTAAGGAAGAACGGCAGATGCGCAGAGAACAGAGAATACTCAGAAAAGCAGGAAAGGGGAATGGCAGATGAAAAAGAAATGGACTAAAATCTTGCTGGCAGCAGCCGTAATATTCTTTTTGTTTATTCAGCTGTATCCTGTAGTGTGGCTGTTTCTGGCAAGTATCAAACCAAGTACGGAGCTGGCAACGCAGCCATTTGCGCTTCCCAAGGAACCAACCTTTCAACATTATGTGGATATTTTCCGGGAAGGTGCTATTTTCCGTTATATGTGGAACAGTCTGAAAGTAACGAGTGTTTCAATTATCCTGATCGTGGCATTGAGCAGCACCGCCGGCTTTGCCCTTTCTAAATTCAAATTCAGGATTACAAAACCGATTTATACATTTTTTACATTTGGAATTATGATACCAGTGCAGATCACCTTGATACCTCTTTTTTGTTTTTACAGTGATATGGGTATTTTGAATTCCTCGTTCACTATGATCCTCCCACAGGTAGGATTTGCGCTGCCTCTTTCTGTGATGATGTTTGTCAGCTTCTACAGTTTCGTTCCGAATGAATTGATCGAAGCAGCTGTTATGGATGGGTGCAGTACATATGGCATATTCGGACGAATCGTATTTCCCTTGGCAAAAAATACCGTAATTACCGTGGCTTCTATGTACTGTATCCTGATTTGGAATGACTTCATCTTTGCAAATACCTTTATCACCGATAATGCGGCAAAAACAGTTGCTCTGGGATTGCGGGACTATGTAGGTGCATTTGGAAATGTAAATTGGGGAATGACGTATGCAGCGATCGCTGTAACGATCCTTCCTCCGATGATTGTGTATTTCGCTTTAAATAAATATGTAACTGCCGGTATGACAATGGGTGCTACGAAAGGATAAAGCGTATGAATGGATTAAATCAAATACCATTTCTGAAGCATGGACGAAGCCGTGCGATCAACGCCGAAAACCCAACGGGAGAAAAAGGAAGTGGAGGTAAAGCGGCCAGTAATTTAGGTGTTGGAAGAAAAGGAAGTCCCTGTTTGTGTGATTTAATGCCGGGAAGTACGGTTATACTTGCGGATATCCGGGAATGCGGGGTGATACGTCATATTTGGATGACGGTAGATCATAAGACCACGGAAGCAGATTGTTTTGTCCTGAGAGACCTCGTGCTTCGTATGTACTGGGACGAAGAAGAGACACCTTCCGTGGAAGTTCCTCTGGGAGATTTTTTCTGCTGCGGGTTTGGGCAGGAGTGTCTCGTGAATTCTGTTCCGATCATGGTG
Organism: Candidatus Limivivens merdigallinarum; assembly: GCA_018713105.1. GTDB lineage: Bacteria > Bacillota > Clostridia > Lachnospirales > Lachnospiraceae > Limivivens > Limivivens merdigallinarum. Next base: position 20,257 of record DVFT01000074.1, read on the forward strand.
GCACCGTCGCGGGGAATGAATTGTTTTTTTAGTATGCCGTTTAAGCGGAGGGCGTTGATTACTTTGGAGAATCAACATAGGAACCCGATACCGGCGTTTTTTTATCAAGTTGATTACTGCCTGTATGATGAATTGCCGGAAGATACGGAGTATTTCCATGCACAGTGGCGAAGAGAAAAGTTGACGACGCTGGGGCAGGATTATACAATAGTAGACGGAATCAAGGGAAGCGGTACATACGTCGGCACTTATCTGGCTTTGTCCGTACTGGAGCGTTACTGGTGGGGAGAAGGAGAAGTGAAATTCTATTTGGATGGGGATACCGTCTATCCTACAATCTGTGGGACTGGAATGGAAGATTACGTGGGTGGTTCCTGGAGCTTTGCGTCATATTCGGGTGGCAAAACAGTAGAAAATACCTATTGTACCCCTTACATGGGATATCCATTTTATTCCAGACATGACCAATTGGTTTATAACGCTTATCATAATGACGATTGTCCGCCGATGCGGGGATTTTACCGCTGGCATCTGCCAGATCCGATTTTCTTTGAGGAGGATCTAAAGGTAACGGTACAACAGATTGGAGTACGCCATGGCGGATTGTTTGAAAGGCAGGATGATCTGTCAAGCGTGGCTTACTGGTATCAAAAAGAAAACCATGCAGCGTTTCCGGCACTCCTAAGTGCAAAAGAACGCTGGCCAAGATAAAAAAGAAAAATGTTGAAATTCGAAAAAGATAGAGGAGCTTGTGTTTAAAAGCACAAGTTCCTCTATTTGAATTCCTCCATATTTTATTTCACAGTTACCTTACACCGTACCCGTATCTTCCCCGCCTTTACGGTAATTACAGCGCTTCCCCGCTTCTTTGCCGTGATCTTCCCTTTGGAGTTCACCTGGGCGACTTTTTTGTTGGAGGAAGTGAAGGTGATTTTTGCGCTGGCTCCGGAGGGGAGAAGCTGTGGTTTTAAGGTATAGGCTTTTCCGGTTTTGAGGGAAAGCCTTGTCTTTACATTTCGGATCTTGGTGACAGCAGGGCTTGGCACCTTGACGGTACAGATCAGTTTCTTGCTGCCGGATTTGATGGTAATCTTGGCGCTGCCAGGACGTTTGGCTTTCAGGACGCCTTTGGAGGTTACGGTGGCCACCTTTTTGTCGGAGGAGGTATAGGTGATCTTTTCCTGGCTGGTAAGGGGCTTGCGGATGGGGGTCAGTGTCAGGCGTTCTCCCTTTTCCAGGGTCAGGCGTTTCTTTACTCCGCTTAAAGATTTGGTCTTTACGGTTCCCTTCTGGACTTTTACGGTGATCTTCTTGGACAGCCCGCTTTTCAGCGTTACGGTGATCTTTGCCGAGCCAGTCCGGTTCATGGCGGTGATGGTGCAGGTGCCGTCGGATGTTCCTGTGACCTTTACGATTTTGGTATTGCTGGATTTCCAGGAGGCCACAGAATCACCTTTTGCCAGTCCGTTTACGGTGATGGCGGAGGTTTTCTGCTTGACCTTCAGCGGGATGGAAGAAGCGGAGAGCTCCATGGTAGGAGTCAGCGTCTTTCCTGTGGTCCGGGTTTCCTTCTCCTGACAGGAGGCGCATTGTCTTTCCTGAGCTGCCGGCTGGAAGACGGTGGCTTCCGCTGTGGTTTCCCAGCTGCCCCATGTATGCCCGGTGGCTTTGATGGCTTCGGTTTTCTGCATGCCGCAGACAGTACAGGTGAGCGTGCGGCTGCCGTCCTGCTTACAGGTGGCTTTGCGGGTGATGGAGCTTTGCCCAAAGCTGTGGCTTTCCGCAGGGGCAGGGATGGTTTCTGTCCTTTCCTTACCGCAGACGGTACAGCGGAAAACCTGGGTTCCGGGTTCTCCGCAGAGAGCTTCGCGGGTAATAGAGCCTTGATCCCACTGATGCCCGGCAGGGGAGAGAGTCTCTGTCTTCCGGAAGCCGCAGGTCTTACAGGTGAGCTCTTGCTGTCCGGAATTCTCGCAGCCCGGGGCAGAGAGGATGGTACCTCCGTCAAAGGTATGGGAGGCGGCAGGAGCCGGGATCACCTCAGCCCTGGAGGCTTTGCAGGAAGTACAGGTATAGGTTCTGACACCGTCTGCCCCGCAGAGCGGCGCTTTTGTGACGGAACCGTTATCCCAGAAGTGCCCGGTGACTTTAATGGGTTCTGTTCTGGTCTCTTTGCATTCCAGGCAGGTGAAAGTTCTGATGCCGTCCTGGAGGCAGGAAGGTGGAGTGGTGACGGAACCATTATCCCAGGAATGCCCGGTGGCTTCGATGGGTTCCGTTCTGGTTGTTTTGCACTCCAGGCAGGTGAAAGTTCTGATGCCGTCCTGGAGGCAGGAAGGTGGAGTCGTGACGGAGCCTTCATCCCAGCGATGCTCATGGGGAGCGGGATTGTCCTCCGGGAGAGCTATGGTGACGGAGGTTTGGGCAGTCAGGTCGGTTCCATCCAGGCGGAAGAGGATTTCCCCTTTTCCTGGCAGGAGGGCGGTGATGGGGAGGGAAGCCGTTCCTTTCCCATCCAGTGTGACAGAGGAAGTTTCCAGGGCAAAAAGGCTGGGAGCATAGCCTTCCACCGTTACCGTCTTGCCGGCTGCCAGCTGGGCAGGGCTTGCGGAAAGTTCGATCGTTCCGCTGCCGCCGTGCTTCAGGTTGATTTCCGCGGAAGCTTCCAGGCTGCTCAGGCGTTTGGAGACGGCAGCCTCTCCGGAAAATGCCCGGTTCAGGTGGACGCCGGCGTAGCTGGATGCTGCCGTGCTGATGGATAAGGTTACCCGATCCTCTGCGGAAAATGGATTCTCGGGAACGAATTTGATTCGGGAGGCAAGGATCTCCTCGGTGTTTTCCGGATCGGGTTCTCCGTTGATCCACGCAAAGGTTCCGGCAGCCTTTTCTCCGTTGACAGTGACCGTGACAGAGGAATCTGTCAATGTGGAGGTGCGCATATATTTGCTGAAGGTAATCTCAATACCGTCCTCATAGGCGGAAACATTCTCCACGGAGGGCGCTTCAAAGCTTACCAGCCCGAAATTGACGTCAAAATGAGGAGGCGGAACGGCAAGCCAGTCGCTGTAGGCGGTTTCGTAGCCTTCTTTTTCCACCTTGACCTGCCAGAGACCGGAGGGAACGTCCCAGGCATAACCGCCGTCTTCCTTGGTGACCTGAGGATTGACCTGCTGGTATTTTTCCGCATTCCAAAGGACGATTTCTTCGCGGAGTTCTCCGTAAATGTCCTCGGTGGTTACTTTTTCATAGCAGGAGGCAGTCACTCCTTCCAGGCGGTTGGAGGGAACGGCTTCGTAGACATATCCGGAAGGATCCACGATGGGAACGCGGTCGGGTCCCAGATTTGGCTTCCAGAATTCGGGGTTTTTGGATTTCTCCGACAGCTTGTTCTGGATATCGCCCATGGCTTCGTCCAGGTGTTTCTTGAATTTATCGTCCTGGGCTTTGTTCCAGGCGCCTCTTCCCAGATCCGCAAGGGCGACGCCCGCACCCCAGGGACCGGAAAAGGTGGCGAAGGGCAGAGCCAGGTCCAGCGCCATGTTCCCCATCTTCCAGTAAAGCTGGTTTTGAAGTTCGCCGATCAGTTGGTCGCACTGACTGATGATCTCCGGGTCGCCGTTTGCCAGAGCCTTGATGTTTTCAAGCTCCTGGATCTTGTAATAGTATTCGCTGATCTTGTCGGCGTTCTGGGCTGCCCCGTAAAAACTTAAGGCTTTACCCATATTGCCCAGGATATCTGTGCCATTGCTGGCAATCGAGTGTACCGTTTTCATATTCTTTATATTATTATTCAGCCTGTCGAGCGTCTGCTGCTTTTGGGCAGTCCATTCTTGCGGACGACTGCTTTGCTCGGCTTTCAGTACAGCGGCGTCCTGGGTGCTTAGGCGGATTTCTTCGTCCAGTAAGGAGACCAAATCTTTCCCTAACAGCTCACCTATGGTAACCTTCGCGCTCAGTTTGAGATCATTTTCATTCAGGTAGTCCTGGAAGCCCTGGAGAAACTGGTCAAGCTCTGAAGGGGAGGAATGATCCAGTGAAATGGTGTTTTCTTCGTACTGCCCTGTGGAAGGATCAGCAATGGTAAAGCTTCCGGTATCTTCGTCATTTTTGATGTAGATAGAAGGACCGCTGTCGGTGGGGATCTCCGTATATCCTTCGCTGAGCAGGGTTTCAGGAGTCATGTCGGTCCTGGTGCCGGTTTCCGTCCGAATACCGTTTCCTCCCTTCTGTGTGGAAAAGTCGTTTTCCCCATAGGAAACTTCCCCCAAATATTCCTGGATGCCGTTCTGATAATCCTGATAAGCGGAGACAATCTCGTTAATTGCGGACTGGTATTCCTCGTAGGCGGTTTTCAGCTCATCATTGTCGGAGTATTCCAGGTATTCTTCGGAGATGTCCTGCCACTGGGAATTTTCCAGTTCCTCCTGGATTTCTTCCCAGGTAAGTTGGATACTTTCCTGTTCCTCCCTGGAAAAGACAGGATCGAAGGAATTGTCATACCGGACTGCCAGATTTACCGGCAGGTAATGATTCCCCTGGTAGGCGGCAGTGGCGACCCAGCAGCCGCTGGCCTGGTCAAAAACGGCTGGGAACGTATCGGTTTCCCCGTTTTCCAGACGGACGTCCAGCTGTACATTTTGGATGCGGGAAAGGTCGTCGCCAAGGAACTCGACCAGGAAGGTGAAGTTGTTGGTTCCGGTCGTCCCTGTATAGGAGAGCTGGCCGACCTGCTCCTGATTCTGGAAGTCAAAGACCAGGGTCTGCTCTTTCCCAAGGTAGGAGACGATCATCGTGACCTTGCCAAGCTTTGTGCCGGAAGGGTCATACCGGTAGGTGAGATCCTGCGTCCGGCTTTTTACCACTTTCCCGTCGGGAGTGGTCATTTTGGCATAAACTTTATGGAGCGTGCTGGTATAAGGCTCATACAGCTCAAAGCTGACCAGCCAGTTTCCGGCAATATCCGCTGTGGCCTGCCCCACAAGGACTTCGTTGTCATAGATCTCGATCCTGGAGTACCTGGGAGCGGTTCCGGAGGCGGTCACACGGGTCTCTTCCGTAACTTCACACATGTTGAAGCTTAATTCCCCAGCTGTGACCGTCATGGTTCCGACGGGCTGCCGGATCTTGGTTCCTTCTATGGAAAATTCCAGGTATCCGTTTACGGAATAAGCGCCGGGTTGTTCCACCAAAAGGCAAAAGCGCATCACGTCTGACATCTGTCCTGCCGGCACGCGGATCCGCCCGGTTTCAAAGGAAGCGTTGGAGCAGAGCTGGCTGTTGGCGGACAGGGTGGCGTCCGCATAGGCGAGGCCTTCCGGGTATTCAAAAACCCATGCGGCATCTGAGGCCAGACTGGCGTATTCCGGTTTGAATGCGGCGGAAGCGCGGACAGAAAGATAGTCGCCTACCGAATAGGAGGTTTTGTTGGTTTGGAAAACGGTCTTTTCCGGATCCGTATAATAGAGGCTGGATTCATCCAGAAATGGAATTTCATCCACGGAAAGCTCTGTGACCACGCCCTCGGATACGAGAACCTCTTCTTTAAGGAAATCTCTTCCTTCTGCAAGACCGGCGGCATCAAATTCCTGGGGAGACGAGGGCTGGCGGAACAGGATGCTGTCCCCCATCAGAACAGCCGTATAAGCGCCGTCTGAAAGGAAATCACTTTGAAGCTGTCTGTTCTCTTCGGCGTATCCTGACCAGACAAGCCGGTTCCGGCTGTCAAACAGGTACAGGCGGACTCCGTCGTTTTCGCTGGTTTTCCAGGACGCCTTGACGCTTCCTTTCTGCACCAGGGTCAAAGCAACCTGGGTATTCAACGTTTCCGGTAAGGCCACAATGGCTGACTGGGGGGAGAACTCTTCCGTCAGGCTTTCTACGGTAATGGCAATCTCGTCGCCGGGGGCTGCATTGGAAGGAAGGATCAGTGTCTTTCCCTGGAGTACGGCGTCGGCCAATTCGGTTCCCTGGCTCTGGTTGTAGGCGGTAAATTGGAGATCGTCCAGGGAGGCGAGAGGACGGGAGACAGAAGAAACTCCTTCTGCTGCAGCCTTCTGAAAAGAAACTCCAAGAGAGATCATTGCGCCGGTAAGTTCGGAAAGGACGATTTCTCCCAGCGCCGTCTCGTTTTCGGGATCCTCCAGAGTGACCTGTTGTTCCTGGAAGCCGTGGGCTGATACCCGGATCTTGGATGGGAGCTGTAAGGCTTCCAGGCGGAAAGCCCCGGCGGAATCCGTCAGCGCCGTGAAAAGGGCTTCGGTATCTTCTGCGACGGTCTGCGAGAGGGAGATGGACGCTCCCTTGATGGGCGAGCCATCCTCATCTTTTACCGTTCCGGAAAAAACAGTCTTGGCGATGGGAGACAGGAAAAGGGTGATCCTTCCCTGTCCTTCCGATACTGTGACAGCCTGAGGCTCTGGTTTGCGGTAAGTCTTTTTCAAGGCTTCTTTGAGGGAAACCTCCATGGACAGCTCCTTCCCGGCGGGTACCTGTTTCAGGGAAGGACCGGATGCGTAAAAGCTGCCGTCCGGATCTGTCCAGGTGATGCTTACCTGATCCGTCACATCCTTTGAACTGCTGTCATACACCCCGGCGGAAAGGTTTTCTGTGGCCAGGAATTCATCCAGAAGGATCAGGGTTTCCCCTGGTTCTACGGAGAGATTCTCTTTGGAGGCGATCACATCCCCATAGTCGTTGGTCACAGCCGCTTTTAGGCTTTCTCCTGCCGGAAGGTCATAGAACCGGTACTCAGAGGAGCCAGTAATACGCTGGGAAACGGTGTTTTCCCCATAGGTCAGGGTTAAAAGGAGCCCTTGGAGACGCGCAGGGGCGTCCCCGGAAAGCTGGACGACTGCGTCGTTTCCGCTGGAAAGGCTGTACTGGTAGGAAAGCCCTTGTTCAATGGCATACTGTTCCGCATAGGAATCCGGATCCACGATGAGGGTGACGTTGTCACAGGAACGAAACGCCGATTCCCCGATGGAGGTGATACTAAAGGGCAGCACGGCGATGCGGAGGCTTTCGCAGCCTGAGAAGGCATGATCCCCGAGTGTTTCCATTCCCCAGGGAAGGGAGATTTCCGCAAGGCTGGTGCAGTTTGTGAAGGCGCTGTCTCCGATCGTGCGGAGAGTTTCGGGAAAGTTGATGCTTGTAAGGCTTTCGCAGCCAAGAAATGCAAAGCTTCGGATTTCTGTAACCTCTCCCAGGATCGATACTGTGGCAAGAGAGCTGCAGCCGGAAAACACATTGGTATCAATGAGAGTAAGGCTGGCAGGCAGGACGATTTCCGTAAGGCTTTCGCAGTTTGTAAACGCACCGTTGGAAATTTCGGTCAGCCCTTCCGGCAATATGAGTTCTGAAAGGGCGCTGCAGCTGACAAAGGCGCTGTAGCCGATTTTCCTGAGGGAGGAAGGCAGGGATACAGAAAGTAGGCTGCTGCAGGAAGAGAAGGTACTGTCTTTGATTTCCGCCAGCCCTTCCGGCAAGACGATTTCCGTAAGGCTTCGGCATCTCCTGAATGCTTCCATACCGATCTCTGTGATGCCATCCGGGATCACGATATCCGCTAATTTCGAGCATCCGTCGAAGGCAGATCTTTCGATGGTGATAAGATTGGCAGGGAGATCCACAGTGGCAAGTTCTGTGCAATTTACGAATGTATTTGCAGGGAGAACGGTGATTTGATCCGGGAGATCAATCTCCGTAAGGCTTTTGCATCCCGAGAAAGCACTGGAACCGATTTGGGTTACTCCCTCCGGGATCACGATGGAGGCGAGGGAGGAGCACCCGGAGAAAACGCTGCTTTGGATGGAGGTAAGCTTATCGGGCAGGAGAATACTCTTTAGGCTGGTACAGCCATCAAAGAGTGCGGCTTTTAATTCTGTGATTCCTTCTGGAAGGGTAATCTCACCAAGGTTCTGGCATCCGCGAAAGGCAGACTCCCCAAGAGAGGTCAGGGTAGTAGGAAGGGCAACAGAGGTGATGGTACTGCAGCCCGAAAAAGCGTAGCCTGCAATCTCAGTGACGGCTGCCTCCTCAACCATCTCCGGAACGGTGATGGCGCCTCCGGCTCCCTGGTAGCCGGTAATGCTGGCAGTTACCGTTCCAGATTCGTCCGTGCTGAGGGTGTAGGCAAAACCATCTTCGGTGACGCCGCTTGGAGAGTCTGACAGGATCTGGATGGCGGCTTCGGTTTCTGTTTCGGTCTGGGTCTCGGTTTCGGTGGATGGGGCGTCTGATTCCGGAGGGATTTCGGACGAGAGGATGGTTTCTGAAGGAGATTGAGACTCAGGATTGGTTTCCGTAGATTCTGTGGAGGATGTTTCGGTTTCTGTTTCTGTAATCACGACGACAGGGGCTTCCTGGGAAGCGGTTTCTGTTTCTGGTATGAGAATCGTTTCGCCTGGGGCGGAAGATTCCGTCTGCGGAACCGTTTCGCTGGTTACGGTTTCAGGAACGGCCACGGGTTCCGTTTCGGGCAGGGTTTCTGCAGTCTCTGGAATCACAGCTTCGCTTTCCGCCGCTTCAGGAATTTCTGTTTCTGAGGGGATTTGGCTGGCGCCGGGAGCTGTTGTTTCCGGGCTTTCAGACTGGTCTTGTACAGAAAGTCCGGTCTGAGGCGGTACGTTGGTTTCTTGGAGCGGTTCCGCCGCAGGTGCTGCCGATGCTTCGGCGGTGATCTGCACAATATCCTGGGATGCAGACACAGGGAAACCGGACAGCGCCATAGAAACCGCCAGTATCAGGGCACATAGTTTCCTTTTCATAAAAGTTCCTCCTTCTCTGTATGTCCGACCGTGGGAACATACTGTTTTCTTACCAGTATACCGAACGGGAGGGAGAGATTCCGAATACTTTTTTCCGCTGGAGGAAGCAAGTTTATGCATAATCACAGATTGCTATTTTGGATTTCCAGTGCTACAATGGATGCAAAGCAGGATATTTTTCTATGAAGATTCGATCTCTATTCTATGCGGTTTTGACCGTGTCTTTTTTAATATTCCTATCTTACGGAAAATCTGAATGCTTTTATCCCATTTCAACAGAGAGATTTTCCGGAAGAAGAAGGAAGCAGAGGCGGAAAATCTCCCAAAAACGATTTTAAGGAGGTCATCGCCTATGAAGAAAAAGGCAAAAAGAAACCAGCAGCGCCAGACAGGAAAACGCGCCATAAACCGCACCTACAAATCTACAGTTTTTATCATGTTGTTTGAGGACAAGAAGAATCTTCTAGAATTATATAATGCAGTCAGTGGAAAACATTATCAGAATCCGGAACTTCTTGAGATCAATACTTTGGAGAATGCCATTTACCTTTCCGTGAAAAACGATGTGTCCTTTGTGATTGACGCAAGGCTGTCTCTGTATGAACACCAGTCTACTTACAGCCCCAATCTTCCTCTCCGTTTTCTGTTTTACATATCCAGCGAATATTCAGTGATGACCCGGGAAGCGAATATCTATGGCACGCAGGTCGTGAGGATTCCACCGCCGCAGTTCATTATTTTTTATAATGGGGAGAAGGAACAGCCGGAGAGAAAGATTTTGAAGCTTTCAGATATGTATACCGTCCAAGAAGGAGAGATATGCCTAGAATTGACAGCGGTAATGCTAAACATTAATCAGGGGTTTAATGAAAAGCTGAAGGAGACCTGTAAGACGCTGGGGGACTACGCGGAATACACGGGACGGGTCAGGAAATATGCCAGAAAAATGGGGCTTCCTGATGCAGTGGAACGGGCGATCACAGAATGCATTCAGGAAGGAATTATGAGGGAGTTTCTGGAGAAGAACCGTGCGGAGGTAACGTATATGAGTATTTTCGAGTATGACCAGGAACGTCATCTAAGACAGGAGAGGGAAGAGGCTTACGAGACTGGAAGAAAAGAAGGATTTGAAGAGGGCAGCCAGGCGGTAATATGTGACCTGATCCGGAAAATGTGGAAGAGAGGGAAGAGTATCCGGGAGATTGCAGAGGATTTGGAGGCGGATCAGACGTTTGTGGAGGAGATCGTAGAAAGGGTTACGGAACAGGAAACATGATATCGTCATTGATGGATGCCATTTTGCTGTCCCAGACGGCTTCTTCGACAACCTGGAGGCATTCGTCAGTGTGTTTTTTGATATCCTGTCCCCAGAAATGGATGACGGTATATCCGAGGAAAAGCAATTTTTTGTCATTCTCCCAGTCGCGTGTACGGTTGCGTTCAATTTTTTTGATCCAATAATCTGGATTATTTCCTTTTTCCAGACGAAGTTTCAGGTATTCCCAGTCTTTGCCGTGGAAAAATTCACTGTCGCAAAAAATAGCGATTTTGTATTTGGTGAGTACAATATCCGGAGAGCCAGGAAGGGCTTTGTAGTTCTTGCGGTACCGATAGCCCTTATGCCAGAGCGCTTTACGCAGGCAAAGCTCAATGGAGGTATCTTTGCTGTGGATTTTACTCATATTTTTTGACACGGCAACGGCATCTCGCGGCATATAGGGCGCCTCCTTCTGATCAATGAATATAAGGATGTTGGGAGCGAAAGTTATAAGCTGTCCTTGGTATCATCATATCAAAGATGGAACCGTTGCACAAGATAATAATTGACACTATGGGAAACGCAAGAGGAAATCTAACGATATCGTGAGAAAATAAATTGAACGGACGGCGGTTCTGTGATAAGATATGTTTTAAACCGTTAGAAGATCAGGGGGAAGAAGTATGGCTGTTTGTTACGACAGGCTATGGAAGCTGCTTATAGACAAGAAAATGAACAGGACGGAGTTAAAAGAAGCATCCGGCATAAGTTTTAATGTACTGGCCAGGTTAGGGAAAAATGAGCCGGTTTCTTTTGATTCTATAGAGAAGATATGTTTTACTTTAAACTGTAATATAGAAGATATTCTTGAAATTAAGGCGGAAAATAAATTTACCTCCATCGAGCTTTTTGCCGGCGCGGGAGGGCTTGCATTGGGGATAGAAAAGGCGGGGTTTGAAACGCTGGGGCTTATAGAGTTTGATAAAGACGCGGCAGATTCCCTAAAAACAAACCGGCCAAATTGGAGAGTGATCCATGATGATATAGCCAATATCTCTTGTTTGGATTTGGAGGAATATTTCGGTTTAAAAAAGGGAGAATTGGATCTTTTGTCTGGCGGCGCACCGTGCCAGGCATTTTCCTATGCCGGTAAGCGTCTTGGATTAGAGGATGCCAGAGGAACTTTGTTTTATCATTACGCTACCTTCCTACAAAAGTTACAGCCGAAGATGTTCCTGTTTGAAAATGTCCGGGGCTTGTTAACCCATGATAAAGGAAGGACATACGCAACGATTACGAATATCTTTGAGCAGGCAGGATATACCATCCAGAAAAAAGTCCTGAATGCATGGGATTATGGAGTACCGCAGAAAAGGGAGCGTCTGATCACCATAGGAATCAGAAACGATTTGCTAGGGAAAATTACATTCACATTCCCTGAAAAACATGATTATAAGCCGGTATTAAGAGATATTTTGTTAGATTGCCCCAAAGGACCTGGGGTTCCGTACGGGGAAAGCAAACGGAAAATATTTGAGCTTGTCCCTCCAGGCGGATATTGGCGCGACATCGATCCTAAAATTGCAAAGGAATATATGAAAAGCTGTTGGGACATGGAAGGGGGGCGTACAGGGATCTTGCGTAGGCTGAGCCTTGATGAACCTTCCTTGACTGTATTAACATCACCCTCACAAAAGCAGACGGAAAGATGCCATCCTTTGGAAGCAAGGCCATTTACGGTCAGGGAAAACGCCAGATGCCAGACCTTTCCAGACGACTGGCAGTTTTGCGGCAATGTACACTCCCAATACAAACAGGTTGGAAATGCAGTGCCTGTCAATTTGGCGTATGAGATAGCGTTAGAAATACACAAATCTTTGGAGGCAATGAAATAATGGGTTGGGATCTGGATTTTATAACGGAAGAAGAATTTAAAAACCATGTGCGGGCAACGATCATGAAATATGGGGAGAAGCTGGAATCCTATGACCTGAAAAGGTTCAATAGCAACCTGGTTGACCCAATAAAATTAATCTTTGACAAGTCTGTATATAGGACGAGTTGGGAAGAAATTGTGAATAATGAGATATTCCGGCAGAGAGATAAATCCAGCAATAATGATATCGGCTATTTCCATCAGAATATATTTTCGTATTTTAAGGGCTGTGAAGTCCCGCAGGCAGGCTGGGATGTGATTTACAGGAATCCAGAGGGAATAAAAATGCCGGATGGAGACGTTGTCCATACCATCTATGTAGAAATGAAAAACAAACACAATACAATGAATTCGGCGTCGTCTGCGAAAACCTATATAAAAATGCAAGGACAGATCCTTGAAGATGACGATTGCGCCTGCTTTTTGGTAGAAGCGATTGCGAAGAAATCCCAAAATATTAAATGGGCGACAAAAGTTGATGGGAAGAATGTACAGCATAGGCTGATACGGCGTGTCAGCATGGATCAGTTTTATGCGGTTTTGACAGGCGATAACGAGTCTTTTTATAAGATGTGTATGGCGCTGCCGGGAGCCATCCATTCTGTTGTCAATGAGGAAGGCAGTGTTGCCGTGCCGGACGATACCGTAATCGATGAACTGAGAAAAGTAGCGGGGTTGTATTCTGGCCAGACGGAAGAATTATCAATGGCAATGGCTGTATATATGTTAGGATTCAATACCTATATGGGATTTGGGGACAGGATCCAGCAGAAATTGGGTTTAGATAATAACGGCATATTGAAATGGATTTATGAATATGCCAAGAGATTTCAATAAATACAAGCATGTCCATTTGGCTTGCCGGTACTGTGTGCCAATGGCACACGGTACCAGCTTTAGGGACATTTTGTACTTTACAGATTCAGCCTCTTCGCAAAATCCGCCATCGCCTCCGGGATATCAATCCTCTGGGGACAGACCGCCGCGCAGCTTCCGCATCCGACGCAGGCGCTGGGCAGCTTTTCCTTAGGATAAGAGGACAGGGCCATCGGTGCGATGAATCCGCCTTCCGTGAAGCAGTGCTCATTATAGAGGGAGAGGAGCCCTGGGATATCCAGCTCCTGCGGGCAGTGGCTGACGCAGTAATGGCATGCCGTACAGGGAAGGGCGATTTTCTTTACCATTCCATCTGCAATGGAAAGAAGCGTCTCCATTTCCGTCTCGTTCAGCGGTTTATCCGTACCGAAGGTCTCGATATTTTCCTTCAACTGCGGAAGGCTGGACATGCCGGACAGCACTACGGTCACCTCAGGGATGCTCTGGAGGAAACGGAATGCCCAGGCGGGAATGGTCTCATCCGGGCGGAGTTCTTGGAGTTTCTTTTCATCGGCTTCTGCCAGGGAAGCCAGCTTTCCGCCTCTTAAAGGCTCCATGACCCATACGGGCAGGCGGTATTCTTTCAGAAGCTCTACCTTTTTGCGGGCATCCTGGAAATCCCAGTCCAGGTAGTTGACCTGGAGCTGGCCAAATTCCATCTCGCTGCCGTAGGCTTCCAGGAAACGCTTGATCACGTTGTATTCGCCATGGGCGGAGAAGCCCAGGTGGCGGATCCTTCCAGCCTTCTTCTGGCGTACCAGATAGTCGAAAATGCCGTATTTCTCATCCAGATAGGAATCGATATTCATTTCACAGACGTTGTGGAACAGGTAGAAATCAAAATATTCCACGCCGCATTTTTTCAGCTGTTCCTCAAAGATCGCTTCTACCTTGTCCATGTTGGAGAGGTCGTATCCCGGGAACTTTGTGGCAAGATAAAAGCTCTCCCGGGGGTATCTGGACAAGGCCTTTCCCATCACCCGCTCTGACATCCCGTTGTGGTAACCCCATGCTGTATCGTAATAATTCACCCCATGCGCCATGGCGTAATCGACCATTTCCTCTGCCGCTTTTTCATCTACGTTGCCGTCGTCACCGTTGACGACCGGAAGACGCATAGCCCCCATGCCGAGGGCAGAAAGTTTCAAATCCTGAAAATCTCTGTAAATCATGTTTTTTCGCTCCTTTCCCATATCGTCCCTATTGTAGCATGTTTTCCAGAAAATCACGAATACTTCTATTCAATGGCAAGATATAGCTAAAAGCTATGAAAGAAATCAGTGCGCCAAACCTTTTGCACCAAGCCATCATTCCAGCTTAGACGTCACATGCACCAGCATCTGCGTGCTTTTGGAATCTCCGGTTTCCAGATCCTTCACCGTCACTGTAATGGTTGCCTGTCCCTGGCGGTGGGCGAAGATACGTCCGCGTTCGTCGATGGACGCGATCTCAGGCTGGTCGCTCTCAAAGCTGACCTCAAGGAACGGCTCCAGGAAGGAGGCTTCTGCGTCCACAATAAGCTTGCCGCCATAGATATCACCGAAGGTTTCCACATAGTCCTGGTTCATATCCGTGAGCAGGTTCCACTGCCAGTTCTCTTCGTCAAAGAAAAGGACGTGGCTTCCCTCCAGCTCCGTCATGTCGTAGGAATTGCCTTCCCCGTCTATGAGCGTACAGTCTTTGATGTCCAAAAGCACGTTGGTTTCTGTGTAGTTGTAATTGGCGAAGATCACGCCGATGTATTCCAGGTCAAAGTCATTGGTGTCCTGGAAATGGAGCTCCATGTGGAGACGGTTGTCCGGCGTTGTGAAAAAGGAATAGGTCTGGTCGTTAAACTGCCAGCCCCGCTTGTCCTCCCTGCCGTTGTAGATGGGGAAAATGCCGTAGGTCTCAAACACAGCGGAAGTGTCGCCGGGGTGGACAAAATCCTTTAAGCTGACGCGCACGGACATGGAGCTTTGCACCTGCATTTTCATGATATTGTCCTCCAGGGGATGGCGGATATTCTTTTCAGTGAGAACGATGGAGTCGTCGCGTTCCAGAGGGAACAAGGTGAGGTCCAGTTTGGAATGCTCCATGGATTGGCTGTTGTTTTCCAGAAGCTCAGTGATTCCCGGAGCCAGGAGGCCGCCTCCGATTCCGCCGGCGAAAAGGAGCCCCAGGGCACAGAGCGCCGTGCCAAGCGTTTTGAGGCGCCTTCGGCGTCGCCGGCCGTGCGCGGATGGCTGCTTTGGATCAGAAGGAGTACCGGCGCCGGAGGAATTTCCGGGATAAAAATCCCCATTCGGGATCCCGCCTGGCAGCGGATAAGCCTCCCGGATCCGTCCGTCCACGAGATCTTTGAGTTTCCGTACATCGGCAAGCATCTCCTGGGCGCTCTGGTAGCGGTTTTTGGGCTGAAGCTCCAGGCCTTTCTTCAGGATTTGGTTTAAGACGATGGCAGAGCGCTCCTTTTCATGGAGCAAAAGCCTGGAATAAGGGGATACGGCTTCCTGGAAATCCTTCAATTCCCGGTCTTTTGGGAAAGGCTCTCCGGTCAGGAGCTCGTACCATACCACGGTTACAGAATAGATGTCCGTCCAGGGTCCTAGTTCCTTTCGCTGGTGGAGCAGGATTTCAGGCGCCATGAAACCGGGTTTTCCCAGGTAATATTGAGTTTCCCCGGAAAGCTTCCCCTCCATGGAATAGACGCTGTTGAAATCCAGAAGGAGCACCTCTGTGGGAAATTTCCCCTCCTCTTCCTCGGAAAGGAGAAAGAGGTTGTCCGGGCTGATATCCAGATGGAGCAGACCGTGCTCATGAAAGGGGAGGAGGGCTTTCAGAAGATTCTGGATGAAAAGGATCGTATCCGTCAGCGTGGGAAATACGATCCCCTGTTTCTGCAGGTTTAAAAGCACCTCGCCCTTTTTGGAAGTCAGCACAGTGTAAAGAGTATGGTTTGCCTCGAAGGAATCCAGATTCTCTGCAATCCGTCCGCTGCCGTCGTTGTTGAGCATAAGATGTGCCTGGTTTCCCAAGAGAAAGCTGTTTTTGTGGTATTCAAAGAAATTCAGGGCGTCCGAAGCCACAGACAGGCTGCCGTCCTGACTGCGGGTGATCCGTCCCTGGGAGTCATCGGGGTACAGCTCCTTGATCAGGACGATGTGCTGGAGATCGGGCATCAGGGTATCCTGGTAGTATGCCTGGTAAACGATGGAATTGGAGCCTGCACTGATGTATTTCTGGATGATATAAGTCCTCTGGCTGCTTTTTAATTGGCTGCCGTCAGGAAGAAGGGTTCGCTGGTTCATAGGGTTTCCTCTCTTTTTCGGTTCGTGGTCATTTTGGGCGGGCGTTTTGGACGGAGGTAGGCGGCTGGATCCGGTTCCCTGAAAATCCGGCAGAGAAAGCGTTCCATACGGCGGCTCATGAAATCATCTTCATCCTCCAGATGAAGGCATTGAATGACCAAATAGTCAAACGGATTGTGAAGGTTCAGAAGAGCCATCCCGCAGTCGGACAGCATCAAATTGATCCTCTGGAAATGCTCCTCCACAAAACGGTCTTCTGGGATTTCGACCCCCATGCCTTCTGTGGCAAGATAAAGGATCAAAAGGGTCTTCCGGTTCACATCCTGTTTCCGGCTTGCCATTTCCTGGACGCTTCTCGGGGAAGGCCAGTGTTTTTTGATCAGCCGCAAAAGCCTGCTTTTGGAAGCGTTTTTCTTCTCATAGGGAACGCCCATCCGCAGGTATTCTTCGGTGGTACGCTGGATGCTGTATTTCTTTTCTTCCGGCAGCCCTGCCGGCTCATTGTCCTGCCGGCAGTCGCTGAGGTAATTCATCATCAGGCAGAATTTGCGATAAGCCGTATTGTGATGGAATCCAAAGGAGGATCGGTAGCGCTCCAGAAGGGAAAAAAGCTCCTCCTCATTTTTCACATGTTTAAATTCATCCCGGATGGAGATGGTGGGAACCTGCCAAGATTCCTGCCCGCTGGATTCACGGATCTTGTGCTGGTATTCTGCAGTGCTGAGAGGGAGGCTTTCGTCCTTTGGGAAAAAACACCCTGCCATGTTCCGGGCTTCCGGATAATCCCGCTTGTCCCTGATGCAGAATGCGTAGATCAGCTCTTTGGGATTCCGGTAGTGGACGCCGCTTTCCGCCGTGACACAGAACAGCTGCTCAGACTGTTCAAGGGTTAGCCCCAGGGCAAAACAGATTTTGAACAGTTCCTCGCGGCTGCCTGGAAGGCTGTGCCCTTTCAGCCAGTAGCGGATCTTCCGGGCAGTCTGCTCCTGGTTTTTCTCTCCGCCGGATTCGAGAGATTCGTAAAAAGCCAGCTTTTCCGTCAGCCTTTTTTTCAGGGGTTCTGTTCCTTCATAAAGCTCTGCCAAAAGCCTGGAAAAGCTGAAAGATTCCATTTTTTCATTTAAAAAATCAATCAGGGTATCGGTATCCATAAAGCTTCTCCTCCTGTCCGCCAGATATGGCGTTCTCTTCCATTCTGAATCAGAATATCAGGTGTAAGAGGCGCCGGGCGAAAACTTTTTTCCGGTTTTAAGCGTGTTTT
>DVFT01000075.1 GCA_018713105.1 Candidatus Limivivens merdigallinarum
TTTTATCCCATTTACTGTTAGGTTTGTTCTTAAAATGTTTCTCTTAGAACTTTCAAGGATATGTCACTGTTCAGTTATCAAGGTTCTTTGCTTGCTGTCTCGCTGACAGCTTTGCTAGTTTATCATGCTGCGTTTGTTTTGTCAAGAACTTTTTTACTTTTTTGAAGTTTTTTATTCTTTCCAAAAACTCTCTCAGCGGTTCCTGATTCTATCATCTCGGCTTCGATTTGTCAAGATAATTTTCTCAATTGTTTTTCTATTTAAAACAATTTCATCAGCAACAGTGAATATCATACACCATAGGCGATTGTTTGTCAACACTTTTTTTCATCAAATTTTATGCGAGCCGGGACTTGGCTTTTAACTTCCGTCCCGGCTCGCATAAGAGTCTGTTTCGTCTATTTCTCTTGATATAATATCCGCATCAAACTGCTGGCCGCCTGCTAAGCTTCAAACGTTTCCAGCAGTTTCACAATCCTCTCCGGCTGTTCCAGCCCATGGGGATGATGCCCGCATCCTTCTTTCAGAATCAGTTCAATTCGTCCCCCATTCTTTCTATAGAAGTCGTACAGGATCTTTCCATTTTCTTCAAAGGGAACCACCGTGTCGCTGTCCCCGCATACCAGCACGATGGGAATATCCCGCTCCAACAGAATTCCGATCTTGTCCACAGAATGTTCCCGGTAGTTGATCAACTCTGACAGCGTCATGTGGGTCGCCTCCTCAAATTCTTCCCACAGGCTGTCCTCCGCCATTCCGATGCCGGCCGGACAGCTTAAAAGGTTCATCACTGGCGCATCCAGATACATACTGCTTACCAGGTCGGGGTATCTGGCTGCAAATTTCACGCCGATCATTCCCCCGCAGCTCATCCCAACGATCATGCAGCTTTTATTCAGTCCATATTTCTGGGACAGATGAGCTGCGAACCTGGCTTTGCGCTCCAGATCTTCGTCCAGGCACCAGCGGGTTTGGTTGGCCACATAGGCCAGGTGATAGCCCTTTTTCAAAAATTCCAATTCCACGCCGGGGAAGGCGCTAAAGTATTCCGTTTTTAACATCCATTTCCCGTTAGCCGGGCCGTTCGGCATCACCACCAGCGCCTCTTTCCCCTCAAAAGTAAATTTATGAAGTGGAAATCCCTCCCAGCTTTCTTCCATAACTCTTTTTTCTTCCATAACGTTTTCCTCCCGTTTTTTTTCGATGAATCTCCTATTCAGAACTGTTTGGAATATCCGTGACAACTACGAAGGAAGGCTGGTTCACACCAGCCTTCCACATATTCAACGCTTTGCATTCAGGATGAAGAGCCTGGAGTCGAAATCTCTGGACGGCCTGTCATCCGCAGTCACTTCTCCTGACGCAGCATCGCTGGTGATAAGACCTACGTTCATCAGCTCATCTCCATAGTGGGCTTCACCTGTTCCTTCCAGCTCATACAGCCACTCCTCCTCAAGACCTGCCAGACGAATTCTGCTGAATGACCGGTTGACCTCGTTCAGGACGCGGTACCAGCCTACGATCGCCTGTTTTCGATCCTGGCTGACGCACATCCAGGCGGTGACATTTCCTTCAAACGGGCTTTTCAGCCGGTAGAAGGTTCCAAACTGCAGGGTTTCTCTGTACTTTTTCATAAAACGGATCTGCTCCTTGACTTCTTCCTGTTCCTGCTGCGTCAGCTTATTCAAATCCAGCTCATAGCCAAAGGTGCCGAAATACGCTACATTGGCCCTGGTGTAAAGGGGTGTTTCCCGGTTAAGCTGATGGTTTGGGGAAGCCGATACATGACTTCCAATGCTGCTGATAGGATAGCCATAAGAGCTTCCATACTGGATCTTCAGACGTTCCACCGCATCCGTATCGTCGCTGGTCCATGCCTGGGGCGCATAATAGAGCATTCCCGCGTCGAAACGCGCGCCGCCGCTTGCACAGGATTCAAAGAGCACTTCAGGGAATTCTGAGGTCAGCCTCTCATACAGGGAGTACACGCCCAGAATATACCGATGAAAGACCTCGCCCTGACGTTCCGGTTCCAGCGCCAGAGAATAGCACTCCGTAATGCTTCGGTTCATATCCCATTTTACATAGGAAACTTTGGCTCCCCGCAGGATTTTGGACATCATTTGATAGATGGCTTCCACCACTTCAGGCCTTGAGAAATCCAGCACATATTGATTTCTGCCCTGAGACATCGCTCTTTTTGGCGTCTGGATCGCCCAATCCGGATGGGCGCGGAACAGATCGGAATCCCTGTTCACCATCTCCGGCTCAAACCAGAGACCGAACTTCATTCCCAGCTTCTCAATCTTTTCCGCCAGCCCGGCAATACCTTCCGGCAGACGCTCCCGGTTTTCCACCCAGTCTCCTAAGCCCGCCCGGTCGCTGCATCTCTTTCCAAACCAGCCGTCGTCCAGGACAAAAAGCTCCACGCCGCATTCCTTTGCCTTCTCTGCGATCTCCAGCAGGCGCTCTTCGGTAAAGTCGAAATAGGTAGCTTCCCAGTTGTTGATCAGGATGGGACGAACCCTGTCTCTCCAGTAGCCGTGCGCCAGTCTTTTCTGGTACAGACGGTGGAAGGTCTGACTCAGATGGTTCAGCCCCTTGTCCGTATAGACCATGACTGCTTCCGGCGTCTGGAAAGACGCTTCTTTTTCAAGCTTCCAGTCGAACCCAAAGGGGTTGATTCCGAGAAGCATCCGGGTGGCGTCATAGGTATCCACCTCCGCCTGGGTCAGGAAGTTGCCGCTGTAAACCAGGCTGAACCCGATGGCTTCCCCGCGTTCCTCCCCAGCGTCCGGCCTTTTCAGGATAACGAAAGGATTCTGGTTATGGGAGGAATGTCCCCTAAGACTGTCGATGGCCTGGATTCCACATTCCAGCTTCCGCACCTTCACATGCCGTTCCCTGGACCAGGCTCCGGAGAACTGAATCCACTCATAATCACAGTCAGGCAAATCCATGCACAGACTCATCGCCCTGGTGAGATGAACGGCCTCCGATCCTTCATTCCGGATCTCCACGCTCCTGGCAATAGCTCCCGCTCCCTCAAAAATCGTATAGAGCAGTTTCAAAGCAATCCCGGTCACCGGGTCTTTCAAAAATACCGCCAGGGTTTCCGCTTCCTCCGGAGCTTCCGTATAGGTAGCCGGAAGTCCGGGAAGCTTCGGTTTTCCATCGGTCACCTCATAGCTCTGATACTGGAAGTCGGAAATTCTGCTGCCGTTTTTCTGCAAGACCTCGATGGCCGGATAGCGGTAATCGGTGCTTCCATACACGCCGTATTCCTGTTTCACATGCTCCAGTGAAAATTTCCGGTCTCCTTCAAAAGGATTGGACGCCATGGCTCTCTGACGGATCTCCAGAAGATAGGAAAAATCCTCCCGGTCATGAATCCTTTTTCCAAAATAAAGCTGTCCCAACTGGCCGTTGGGCAAAACGGTCATAATATAGCTGATTTCTTTATTAAACAGGTGAAATGTTTTTGTATTCTCATGTACTGCAATGCTCATGTCCACTGCCTCCTTCGTATTTGATACGGAAATATATCCTCAGGGATTATTATAAAAAAATCTGGAGGAAATGCCATCCCCCTGCTGTTGAAAAAAGCAGTCGAAATGTTAGATTGTCCATTGGGAATTCTCACTGAGCTTCTGCCTTCTCCTCTGTCCTACCTCTTTTCGGTATGCGGCCGGAGACATCCCCTGAATGGCCTTGAAATTTTTTGAAAAGACAAGGGCGTCCTCGTAGCCGCAGGAGCGGGCGATCGTCTTGATGGAAAGCCGGGTGGTGGTCAAAAGTTCCGTTCCCCTTGTAATCCGGTAATTGGTCAGATACTCTTTTGGAGAAACGTTCAGATACTCCAAAAACAGGGTGTACAGGTAGCTTCGGTTGATGCAGACATAGGCCGCAATATCCTGGATCTGGATCTTGTTGAAATAGTTATTCTGAATGTACTCTACGGCTCTTTCCACATAGTAATTTTTCTCAGACTGCGTCATCTTCAGCTGAACCCTGGAATCCTCTGAGAGTATGGCAAAAAAACGATAAAGCAGGCTTTGGATACAAAACTGATCCGTCTGGGTACAAACGTTGTGCTTCAGCATTTTCAGAACGGTATCCTTCAGTTCTTCCCCCTTGTCACACTGAAAAACCGGACGCCTGCCGTCAATGCCAATGCCGCTCAGATAAGTCCCCGCCTGTTTTCCCCCGAACCCAATCCACAGATATGTCCAGGGTTCCTCCTCGTCCGCGCGGTAATATGTCTGGATCTCCGGCTCGATCAGAAAGCCCTGCCCTGCCTCCAGATAATAGGTGGTCTCTCCCACCTGATAGACGCCTTTCCCGCTTAAAATGTAGTGAATAATATAGTTTGGGCGCACCGCAGGCCCCATATCATGGCCCGGGCTGCAGTGGGCATAGCCGCAGAAGCAGAGATACAACTCTGAAAATCTGCGGTCTGTCAGTTCTAACACATAGGAATCCTCCACACACTCACCTCTTTTTCCGTCTGATTCTTCCTTATGATTTTTCGGAAATCAGGATCCTCATAGCCTCCACCACAATACGGACGGCGGCCTCAGTATCATGTACAATGGGATTCGACAGCCCCTTTGCCTCCCGTTCCTGATTCCCCATCACCAGAAAAGCCGCGCCGCACCTTACCCTGCGGTAAGCCGATGCGATGAAAAGGGCTGCTGACTCCATCTCAGAAGCCATACAGCCAAGGCGTTTCCAGGCTTCCCATTTGTTCTGCAGTTCGTAGCTGACGGGCATATTTTCCGGTTCGTGCTGTCCATAGAAGGAATCCTTGCTCTGGACCACGCCCACATGATAAGCGGTATTCTGACGTTCTGCCGCTTTCACCAAAGCGTTCACTACACCGAAATCGGCCACTGCCGGATATTCCAATGGTGCATATTCCCGGCTGGTTCCCTCCATGCGGATCGCTCCGGTGGCAATCACCACATCCCCTCCTTTTACCTCCTCCTGGATGCCTCCGCAGGTTCCGATTCGTATAAAAGTATGGGCTCCGCAGTTTGCCAGCTCTTCCAGGGCGATGGCTGCGGAAGGTCCCCCGATCCCCGTGGAAGCCACGCTGACCTTCGTTTCCCCAAGCCATCCGGTGTAGGTCGTATACTCCCGGTTATCGGCAATCTGCTTCGGCTGTTCCAGGTGATCCGCTATCTTTCCACAGCGCTTTGGGTCTCCGGTGAGAATGACATACCCGCCCACATCTCCCGGACGGATCTGTAAATGATACTGCAGTTCTTTTTCTCCTGAATAATTCTGCATGGCTCCTCCTTTCGCTCCCGCCCCTCTTCGGGCCGTCTGATGAGCATTCGTTTTCCTTCAGTATAATACACCGGGCCGGCTTTTTCCAGTTCTGATTTGCTTCTTAGCTTCTCCTGTTCTGCTCCTTGATTTCGGACGATTTGGCCGGCCCGTTTCGCATTGACAGCCATTTTATCAACTATTATAATAATGTAAAAGGGCTGTCCGCCGACGGACAGCTATTTCACCATCAATGCCAGGAGGACAACACTATGGAAAAATACCTTGGAGAACAGATTCCAAAACTGGGATTCGGCCTGATGCGTCTGCCGATGAAGGACAACGCCATCGATATTGAAGCCACCAAAGAGATGGTGGATGAATTTTTGAATCAGGGCTTCTGCTATTTCGACACTGCCTACGGCTACAACGACGGAGAATCCGAAAAGGCTATCCGCAAAGCTCTGGTGGAGCGCTACCCCAGAGACAAGTTCCTTTTGGCCACCAAGCTTCCCGCCTGGGCCGGAGCCAAGACCAAGGAGGAAGCAGAGAAAATGTTCGACACTTCCCTGGAAAGAACCGGAGCCGGATATTTCGACTTCTATCTGCTGCACAACCTTGGAGAGCAGCGCACCCATTTCTTTGACGACTATGACATCTGGAATTTCCTCCAGAAGAAGAAAGAGGCTGGTCTCATCCGCCATTTAGGCTTCTCCTTCCACGACAAGGCTTCCGTTCTAGAGGAGATCCTCAAAGCGCATCCTGAGATGGAATTTGTACAGCTTCAGATCAACTATGCGGACTGGGAAGACCACTCGGTAGAATCCCGAAAATGCTATGAGGTAGCACGCAAATACGGCAAACCCATTATCATCATGGAGCCGGTAAAGGGCGGTACCTTGGCAAACCCGCCTAAGGAGGTCACAGATCTCTTCAAAGGTTATGCCCCGGATGCTTCTCCTTCTTCCTGGGCGATCCGTTTTGCCGCATCCCTGGATGGAATCATCACCGTACTTTCCGGAATGTCCAATATGGACCAGATGAAAGACAATCTCTCTTATATGAAAGATTTCCAGCCGCTCAATGAAGAGGAACATGCCATCATCAACAAAGCCAGGGAAATCTTCAAATCCTTCGGAACCGTTCCCTGCACCGCCTGTGCCTACTGCATGAAGGGCTGTCCCAAATCCATCGCCATCTACGGAACCTTCCAGGCAATCAATATCTATACCATGTATAAAGACCTGGAAGGTGCCAAGGGCAAATACACCTGGAACACCGCCGGTCACGGATGGGGCAAAGCGTCCGACTGTATCCAATGCGGCAAATGCGAGACTGTCTGTCCGCAACATATTCACATCCGTGAGGAACTAAAGAAAGCCGCCGAGATTCTGGAGGCTTAATCGTAAGGGCAGCCGGTTTTGGCTGCCCTAAAAAGGAGGATCACTATGAAAATGAAGAGAACTCTTTTTCTGCTTGTCGCCTGCCTGCTTTTGCTGTGCGGCGTCAGCGTTGCCCGTCCCATCCACTCCCGTGCGGATTCTTCCGTACCTACGCCGGATTTTCTGGACTGTGACGCCATGGCGTACAATGCCGTAGGAGTCCTGGTGGAATACGACGAGCCCGAATACTATACCTGTGAAGTTTACCGTTCCACATCGAAAAACGGAAGCTTTAAGAGAGTAGGCACCATCAAGACCTCTGGCGTCACCTGGTACACCTCCAACGGCTCCACCTATTCCCTGGATGCCAAAAAGCGTGCAAAATGCTTCCGGTCCGGAGACCAATTCATCTTTGTGGACTACAGTGCGGCGTTCAACAAAACCTATTACTACAAAGTACGTCTGAAAGACGGCTCTGGTACTGCCGGCAGTTTTTCCAAGGTTCTCTCAGGCAAGGCAAAGCTTAACGCCGTGGAGATCAATTCCGTCTATACTGCTTCCAACAGTAAGGTGAAACTGAGCTGGAATAAGGTTTCCGGCGCCCAGGGCTATGTCATCTACCGAAAATACGGTGGCAAGTGGAAGGCGATCAAACGGGTTTCCAAAAACACCACCTCTTACACTGACCGTTCCGTCAAATCCGGCAAGACCTACGGCTACCGTATCCGTGCCTATCGGAAGTCCGGCAGCAAACGGATTCTCGGACCCCAGGGTACCATCTTCCGTGTCACCACAAAGGCACCTACAGTAAAGGGTTCCTACAAGGCAGGCTCCGTCTACGGACCTTCCCTTTCTACCTCCGAGCTCACTGAGGTGCGGCGCGTCGTACAGTCCTTTAAAGCCAATTACATCAAAAGCGGTATGAGCGATTACGAGAAGGTCAAAGCAGCCCACGATTATCTCTGCTACAACTGTACCTATGCCTACAATGGCTGGCAGTACAACGGAGCCAACACGGCATGGGGCGCTCTGGTCTATGGAGAAGCCCAGTGCTCCGGATATTCCAGAGCCATGAAGGCTCTCTGCGACGCCATGGGGATTCCCTGTTATTACGTACACGCCAATTCCAAGTCCGCCAATCCCAGCCATCAGTGGAACCAGGTAAAGGTGGATGGGAAATGGTATATCGTGGATGTCCAGGGAGACGACAGCGGAGACATCTTTGGCATGGGTATCTCCTACAACTATTTCCTGGTCAGCGCAAAATCCTACAAAGCCATGACGGGAATGCAGTGGAATACGGCAGGGCTTCCAGCTTGTAAGACGAATTATGCGGGGAAATGATTTTCCCTTTGGAAAAGAGCCTGTTGAAATCAAAACCCAGATTTCAACAGGGGCTCTTTTTTACAAGCGATATTCCTCCCCATCTTCCGGTATCAACACATTCTTCTGCAGCCTGTGCTCCCATACATACTCCTTCAATACACTGCGGCTCAGGGTATTCCCCCTCTCCTTGTCGGTCCTTGTGGCAATGATCTTTGCTTTCGGCATCGTCAGGTGAACGGCTGCGATTTCCTCCTGGTTCATGGTAATCCTTCTGCCGTCGCTTCTCACGTTTCCTCCTGCATTGACGATGATCAGCCTTGGCTTCCAGGTATGGATAGTGTCTTTCAAGCCGTCGTTCCAGATACTGTCTCCAACGATATAGGTACTGTTCAAAACCGGATGAGTGATCATCACACCGCAGCGTTTCCGGTTTGGCATGGAATTTCCTGACATTCCCTGGAAAGCCGGCGTTTTGTGCAGCTCCACATACTGCCAGCGGGTATGCTCCGTCAACACTTCCAGATTGAAAAATCCGTTGGCATCCAACTCTTGTGCCACGGCATCATCCTGGACGAATATCTTCATGCCTCTTGGAATCAGCCTTCTCGCTTCCTGGTCAAAACAGTTTCCCGACAGATGTGTGGCGATGACAGCATCCACATCCAACAGTTCTCCCAAAGGGATTGCCCCTTCCTCCATGGCTCCTTTTTCTCCCAAAACCGGATCGATCAAAAATCGCTGACCTGCATAATCCAGCAGGAAAGAAGCGTTCCTTACCTGTCTGAAAATCAATTTCCTCACTCCTTTATCAAAAAATTTTGAATAAATTGCTCGATTTACGTCATATTTTGCAATTTTCTGCGTTTTATATATTGTTGACTTAGTCGGATAATACCAAAAATTACATCTGACATAGATCGCAAACTGTGACTCTTCTCTTCTGTCTCACTCTATCGCTTCGGCTCAATTC
>DVFT01000076.1 GCA_018713105.1 Candidatus Limivivens merdigallinarum
AAAAGAATCCCCAGGTGCTTTTGGGAAATCCGCATTTTCACGGTGATCCTGCGGCATCCCAGTATTTACCTGAGGAGTTTCTTCTATAATAATAGGCTTTTTACGGCGGCGTCAGGTTTTTGAGCTTCCGATTGAGAAAGAAGCGGTGCACCTGCCTGGACAGGATCAGGAGGAGAAGGCAGGGAACCTCCAGCATCAGGGAGAGCCGGACATACTCGGGGTTGCCTCCATGGAACTGGAAGTAGACGGCAGAACCCAGGCATCCGATGGAAGGAAGGGCGAGAAGCCCCATCCACAGGCAATAGAGGACGTGGCGCCAGTTGGAGGCAGGAGAGAGCCTGGGGATGCGGCTTTCTGCCCAAAGTTCTACACCGTTCTGCTCTGCCTCCCGGATGGCGGGACGGGTGAAGGTGTTATTGGTTACCACTACGGGAATGTCACAGCCGTAGAAACTGCATCCGCTGTAAGCCTCCTGGACGGCGCGGTTGCTGACTGGAATGGTGTAGTATTTGCACTGGATGGCATAGCTTTTTCCGTATTTGAAAGCAATGATGTCAATGCCGTGGTCGCCGCTCCGCGGTGTCTGCTGGACGTTGGTGAAATGGCGGCGCCGCAATTTTCTGCAGATCTTTCGTTCATATCGTTCCCCGATCACGTGAGGATCGGGTTTCTTAAAACAAATCAGGTAAAGAATCCAAAAAGGAAAAAATAGTAGTTTGAAAATAAGAAAGGAGTTCCTGGTCTTCTTTTGCTTCATGGTCAAATCCCTCCTGGCTCAAGAATGGCTCTGCTGGCTTTGGGAGAGAAGTGCCGCTGTGGTGAGCAGCGTATCCAGCTGCAGCTCCAGGAGCCTGCGGAGCTCAGGGGTGAGCGGGGAAGAACCGAAACGGAGCTTCCTGCCCGCAGAAGACCGGACTTCCCGCAGAAGACCGGACAGCGTCTGCTCCATATCCTGGCTCTCGTCGGATGGGGTCTTCCCATCCAGCAGGTAGGAGAGGGGCACGCCGAAATAATCGGCGATCCTCTGGAGCTTCTCAATCTTGGGCGTATATTTCCCCTGCTTCCAGTTGGTGAGGGTGGCGCAGGGAATCCCCGTATCCTTGGCTACCCGATAGGGGGTCACACCCCGTTCCTTCAATAACCGTTCAAAATTTTCATACATAAATATCAACCCCTTAGTTAAGAAAACAAAAACAAATATATAAGTTATCTTAAATATATTATATAAGTAAACTTAAATAATGTCAAGGAAAGCTTGACAGAGAATGGTTGTTTCGGTATAATAAGGTTGCTGTCAGCTTAGGAATGAGACAGGCGGTTATGGCGGAATTGGCAGACGCGCAGGATTTAGGTTCCTGTGTCTTATGACGTGTGGGTTCAAGTCCCACTAACCGCAGCAGAGCAGAGTCCGCCCTTTTCATCTGGAAAGGGAAGGGGCTCTTTTTTTGTGCAATATCCCTGGGAAGGCGATGCCATGTTTGTGTGAACATGCGTGTTTTATACTGTCAGAGGAAACGAGACGGATAATAGCGGATTGCATGATATCCTGCAGATAAAATTGTTTGTATCGGATAAAATGCACAAAAGGTTTTGTTAAAGTCTTGACAAATTGCGGGAATTGGTGTATAGTTTAACCATCATATGAAAAAGTTCTGATGACTGACGGAGGATGTGGAGTACCACAGGGGAATCAGAATAATAAGTTTAAGTCGGCCGTCTGGGCAGCAATCCATCACGGGTGTGCTGTCTTTTTTATACAGCGAAACAACGCTGTCCCGCAGCAGCTTTTGCTGCTGTTCCGTCCTAAATTTACGAAGAGAATATAAGAATTTTCTCCAAAGTAGAGTAGATGTTATGCGTTAAGTGTCTAAGGGGAGGAAGACTTCCTTGGAACGAAGGTTCTGCCGCGTTATGATATCGCTTCCGCTACTGCGTAATTTCCCACTCTTGAGCCGTATGTGAGATACGGACGGAGTCATGAGATATGCTTCCTGGTTCTTACAGGGAGTCGCATGGCGCCTTAATTAGAAAAGAGCTATTTTTAATTATTGAAAGGAGATATTATATCATGGGATACAAATCAGACATTGAGATTGCACAGGAGACTACGATGCAGCCGATCACGGAGATCGCTGCAAAAGCCGGAATTGATCCGAAATATCTGGAGCAGTACGGCAATTATAAGGCTAAAATCGACTATAACCTGTTAAGAGAAACCAAAGGGGAAGACGGAAAGCTGATCCTGGTTACCGCTATCAACCCGACACCGGCAGGCGAAGGCAAGACTACGACGACCGTAGGTCTGGCTGACGGTATGCAGAAACTGGGCAAGAAGGTTATGGTGGCCTTAAGAGAGCCGTCCCTTGGACCAGTATTCGGTGTAAAAGGCGGCGCCGCAGGCGGCGGATATGCTCAGGTAGTTCCAATGGAAGATATCAACCTTCACTTTACCGGTGACTTCCATGCAATCGGCGCGGCCAACAACCTGTTGGCAGCTATGCTGGACAATCATATTTTCCAGGGGAATGCTCTGAACATTGACCCACGTAAGATCACTTGGAGAAGATGTGTAGATATGAATGACCGTCAGCTTCGCTACGTTGTTGATGGTATGGGCGGAAGAACCAATGGTGTGCCGAGAGAAGATGGCTATGATATCACGGTTGCTTCCGAGATTATGGCAGTTCTTTGCCTGGCAAGCGATATTCCTGATCTGAAAAAGCGTCTTGCCAGAATTATCGTAGGTTATACCTATGGCAAACCGTCAGAGCAGAAGCCGGTTACCGCAGGTGACTTGAATGCACAGGGAGCTATGGCAGCGCTTCTGAAAGATGCCCTGAAACCGAACCTGGTTCAGACTCTGGAGCATGTACCGGCAATCGTTCACGGCGGACCATTCGCGAATATCGCACATGGATGTAACTCCGTTATCGCTACCAAGATGGCTTTGAGACTTGGTGATTATGCGATCACAGAGGCAGGCTTCGGCGCTGACCTTGGTGCTGAGAAATTCCTCGACATCAAGTGCCGTATGGCAGGTCTGAAACCGAACGCAGTTGTAATCGTTGCTACCGTTCGTGCCCTGAAGTACAACGGCGGTGTTCCGAAGGCTGATCTGAACAATGAGAACCTGGAAGCTCTGGAAAAAGGACTTCCGAACCTGCTGAAACATGTTGACAATATCAAGAATGTATACAAACTTCCCTGCGTAGTTGCAATCAATGCATTCCCGACCGATACCAAGGCAGAGCTTGACCTGGTTGAGGCGAAATGTAAAGAACTGGGCGTAAACGTTGCTCTGTCCGAGGTTTGGGCAAAAGGCGGCGAGGGCGGTATTGCTCTGGCAAAAGAAGTAATCCGTCTGGTAGAAGAGCCCAACGATTTCACCTACTCCTACGAGCTGGAAGGCAGCATCGAGGATAAGCTGAATCAGATCGTTCGCAAGATCTACGGCGGCAAGGGCGTTGTTCTGACTGCAAACGCTCAGAAACAGGCCGCTCAGCTGGAAGCTCAGGGCTTTGGCAACTGCCCGATCTGTGTTGCGAAGACTCAGTACAGCCTGACTGACGATCCCACCAAGCTGGGCGCACCCAAGGACTTTGAGGTAACGGTTCGTAACCTGAAGATTTCCGCAGGCGCGGGCTTCATCGTAGCCCTGACCGGCGAGATCATGACCATGCCTGGTCTGCCGAAGGTTCCGGCTGCTGAGAGAATCGACGTAGACGAGACCGGTAAGATTTCCGGACTGTTCTAAAAAATGCACAACATAGAGAACTAGAATGAGATAATAAAGATTGCATGAGAGCTTTGTGCCCGCATTGTTTCTCATGCAATTTTTATATCCACCAGGATAGGACGGTTGGACTTGACATATTTTTGAAAGACCGTCATAGTGTAGGAGAAAACGGATGTCTGATAACGAAGCGTCAGACAGTCTTCCGGAGAATGAGAGGCTTCTGACGTATCGTGCGGCTTCCGTAATGGGAGGTATGGATATGTTTCAGGACGCATTTGAAGCGGTATGTAATGCCGCGAAGGGAAAAGCAGATTTTCTGAAGAAAAATCCGCTGGGATATTTTGTATCTGCAATGATTGCAGGTCTGTTCATTGCTTTCGGTTCTTTTGTCAGCAACGCGGTGGCAGCGCCGTTCTTTGAGGCGGGAGATCCCATGCAGAAGTTTATGAGCGCGGCAACCTTTTCGGTGGCCTTAAGCCTGGTTGTTATGGCTGGAGCGGAGCTCTTTACGGGAAACAATTTTGTTCTCGGCGCAGCAGGCTTTGCAAAGAAGCTGAGCTGGGGAACCATCGTTAAAGTCTGGGTGATCTGCTACATTGGAAACTGGGTGGGAAGCCTGATCGCAGCGTTTCTGTTCCAGGCATCCGGCGCGGCAAGCGGTACGGTAGGCGAGCTGTTCGCATCCGCGTCAGCCACAAAGATGGGAATGGCGCCGCTGAATCTGGTGCTTCGCGGAATCTTCTGTAATACGCTTGTCTGTCTGGCTGTATGGTGCGGCACCAAGTTAAAGAGTGAGTCCGGCAAACTGATTATGGTATTCCTTTGTATCATCACCTTCATGCTCTGCGGTTTCGAGCACAGCGTTGCCAACATGACAACCCTGGCGGTAGGGCTGATGAACGCAGGCGATGCAGCAGTTTCACTGGGTGGATATTTCTACAATCTGCTGTTCGTAACCATCGGAAACCTGATCGGCGGTGTGATTGTGGTAGCTCTTCCCTACTATCTGATCGCAAAGAAAACGGATAAATAACATAGAAATACAAAAAAGGCTCTGCCAGGCAACTGGTGGAGCTTTTTTGACGGGGGAAATTGTCTGCCATATGAAAACACAGATTGAAAGGAAATATTACAAAAATATTACGAAACCCTTGCGGAAATGAGAAGAAATGTGGTATAGTGTAGAAAATGCCAGTTGTTCCAAAGGGGGTAAAGGAAAGTGAAACGCAAGGGCTTATTGCTGGCAGCCGTCTTTTTTTTATGCACGCTGCTGTTTATGCCGCAGGAGAAGACGGAAGCTGCAGCATTTAATCTGGTGAAAAAGGTAGCTACGGTATCGG
>DVFT01000077.1 GCA_018713105.1 Candidatus Limivivens merdigallinarum
AAATAAAAAATTTACAAATATTTATAAAAATTGAAAAATCAGGTTCCCATTTAGTAAGAAACAGGGTATAATTGTAAATAATCATGTGTAGAGGAAACAGGAGGTACAAAAATGAAGGGACGTATGGATACGGAACTTGGTTCGATCTTGATCGATACAGATGTCATCGCCACTTACGCGGGCAGCGTCGCGGTGGAATGCTTTGGCATCGTGGGTATGGCGACTGTGAATATGAAGGACGGTTTTGTAAAGCTTCTGAAGAAGGACAGTTTGCGGCACGGAATCAATGTCACCCTGGAGAACAACAAGATTTCTCTGGATTTCCATGTCATCGTTGCATACGGTGTCAGCATTTCGGCGGTGGCAGATAACCTTTTCAGCAATGTAAAATATAAGGTAGAAGAATTTACCGGAATGGAAATTGAAAAAATTAATGTCTATGTTGAAGGCGTAAGGCCGATCGACTAGAAGGAGGAAAAAACGTGGAAACGAATACGATAAATGCTGGATTGTGTGCCCGGATGTTTTTGGGAGGCGCTAAGAATCTGGAGGCCAACAAAGAATGGATCAATGAACTGAATGTGTTCCCGGTACCTGACGGAGATACGGGGACCAATATGACGCTTACCATTATGTCCGCCGCAAAGGAGGTTGCCGCTCTTAAGGAGCCGGATATGAGAACTCTCTCCAAGGCGATTTCCTCCGGATCTCTCCGCGGTGCCAGAGGCAACTCCGGTGTTATTCTTTCACAGCTGTTCCGTGGTTTCACGAAGACGATCCGGGAGTATGACACGATCGATACCATGGTTCTTGCAGGTGCCTTCGGAAAGGCAGTGGAAACCGCATACAAGGCAGTCATGAAGCCAAAGGAAGGGACGATCCTCACCGTTGCCAAAGGAATGGCGGAAAAGGCAATGGAATTGGCGGAGACAGAGATTTCTCTTTCTGATTTCATCCGGGAGGTCATTGAGGAAGGGGATACCGTCCTTTTGAAAACGCCGGAGATGCTTCCTGTCTTAAAGGAAGCTGGTGTGGTGGATTCCGGCGGACAAGGCCTGATGCAGGTGATGAAAGGCGCTTACGACGTATTTCTCGGAAAAGAACTGGATTATTCCACTATTGAAGGGACGTCCAAGAGCAGCACGCCTGTCCGGGAAATGGATACCACCAAGGAGGCGGATATCAAATTCGGCTACTGTACAGAGTTTATCATTATGCTGGAAAAACCCTTCTCCGGGGAGACGGAACAGGAATTCAAAAGTTTCCTGGAATCCATCGGGGATTCGATCGTTTTGGTGGCAGATGAAGACCTTGTCAAGGTTCATGTACATACCAATGACCCTGGCAAAGCAATTTCACGGGCGCTGACCTACGGCTCCCTGACCAAGATGAAGATCGACAATATGCGGGAAGAACACCACGAAAAGCTGATCAAAGATGCGGAGAAGCTCGCCGCCAAGCAGGCCGAGGAACAAAAGAAGAAAGAGCCGCGCAAGGAAGCAGGGTTTATCTCCGTTTCCATCGGTGACGGTATTGGTCAGATCTTCAAGGGATTGGGGGTTGATTATCTCATTGAGGGAGGTCAGACCATGAATCCCAGTACGGAGGATATGCTAAAAGCGATCGACGAGGTGAATGCCGACAATATTTTCATCCTCCCCAACAACAAAAATATTATCCTGGCTGCCAATCAGGCTCAGGCGCTGACGGAGGACAAAAAGATCCTGGTCATTCCCACGAAGACGATTCCCCAGGGAATTACCGCTGTCATCAACTATAATCCGGAGCTTACCGCAGAGGAGAACGCTAAGCAGATGGAAGAGGAGATCGCTCATGTAAAGACCGGTCAGGTGACCTATGCGGTCAGGGATACCCACATTGATGAGATGGATATTCATGAAGGAGACTATATGGGAATCGGCGACCACTCCATCCTGGCTGTAGGGGACAATCTGGAGAATGTCACCAAGGACATGCTTGCCAGCCTCGTGGATGAGGATGCGGAGCTGATCAGCATCTATTACGGTTCGGATGTGGAGGAGGAACGCGCCAACGCTCTGGGAGGAGAGATCATGGAGCTCTACTCCGGCTGTGACGTGGAGATTTATTCCGGCGGGCAGCCCATCTATTATTATGTTATTTCTGTGGAATGAAAGATGCATACACGGCATCGGCAAAGCCCATGCATCAAGATAACGTAAAGGAGATCACGATACTATGAATGAAGCTTCCTCGCTCCTTTCTGTAAAAGGAGTCGGTGAAAAGAGCAGGAAGGTATTCGAAAAGGCAGGGATTTATACGGTGGGAGACCTTCTCCACTATTATCCCAGGGATTATGAGACTTATGAGGAGATTACCCCGATCGGGGAGATTTATCAGAAAGACGTGGTGGCGCTGTACGCAGAGGTCGCAGCGCCCATGACCGTGCGGAGAAAGGGGAGGCTTACCATCCTTTCGGGGGTGCTCCGGGATGAAAGCGGGACTCTTCAGGCAACGTGGTTTAACATGCCTTATCTGAAAAATACACTGTTACCTGGAAAACGGTTTGTATTCCGGGGCAAGATCACACGCAAAAGACAGCAGATGTTCCTGGAACAGCCTGCTGTCTTTCCTATGGAGACTTATGAGGCTTCGAGAAAGGAAATCCAGCCCCTCTATTCCCTCACGGAAGGTCTGACCAACAAGATGATCGGGAAAGCGGTGCGGGAAGCCCTTGCCCATACCCAACTGGAAAAAGAATACCTGCCGGAAGAGATACGGAAAACCTATCACCTGGCAGAATACAATTTTGCCCTGGAGGAAATCCATTTTCCCAAGGACCAGATCCATATGCTTCAGGCACGGCATCGGCTGGTGTTTGATGAATTCCTTCTGTTTATCCTGGCAGTGAGACAGCTAAAGGACCACAGGGATCAGGTACAGCCCTCCTTCCTTTTGAAGGAATCCCCTGTTACGGACCGGGTGATTGAAGGGCTTCCATTCCCGCTCACCAACGCCCAGAGAAAGGTATGGGCAGAGCTTTGCCATGACCTGACCTCAGACGAGGTCGCCTCCCGGCTGATCCAGGGGGATGTGGGTTCGGGAAAAACCATCCTTGCCTTTCTGGCATTGGTTCTGGCGGCTGCCAACGGCTGTCAGGGAGCGATGATGGTTCCCACGGAGGTTTTGGCAAAGCAGCACTATGAATCCTTACAGGAGCTTTTAAAGAGCCAGAAGCTGCCCTATCAGGCGGAGCTTCTGACAGGATCCATGACGGCGAAGGAAAAACGCGAGGCATATGAACGTATCCAAAACCAGACCTCCAGCATCATCATCGGAACCCATGCCTTGATCCAGGAAAAAGTAGAATATTCCTCCCTGGCTGTAGTCATCACCGATGAGCAGCATCGGTTTGGCGTGCGCCAGCGGGAAGCTTTGGGTCAAAAGGGCACGAGACCGCATACTATTGTTATGAGCGCCACCCCGATTCCCAGGACGCTGGCTGTGATCATCTACGGGGATCTGGATATTTCCATCCTGGATGAGCTCCCCGCCAACCGCCTTCCCATCAAGAACTGTGTGGTGGATACCAGTTTCCGGGAAAAATCCTACCAGTTTATCGAAAGACAGGTGTCCATGGGACACCAGGCATATGTGATCTGCCCGATGGTGGAAGAGAGTGAGGCGATGGAGGCAGAGAATGTCATTGAATATGCCGAAAAATTAAAAGAGCGGCTTCCCTCCTCCATACGGGTAGAATTCCTGCACGGGAAGATGAAGCCGGCCCAAAAGAACGAGATCATGGAACGGTTCCTCCAAAATGAGATCCAGGTATTGGTCTCCACCACTGTGGTGGAGGTAGGGGTCAACGTTCCCAATGCCACGGTTATGATGATCGAAAATGCCGAGCGTTTCGGTCTGGCACAGCTTCATCAGCTCCGGGGCAGGGTAGGCAGGGGATCCAGCCAATCCTACTGCATCTTTATGCACAGTACCGACAGCAAGAAGACGCAGAAGCGGCTGGAAATCCTGAATCATTCCAATGACGGATTCTATATCGCGGAGGAGGACTTGAAACTTCGGGGACCGGGGGATCTCTTTGGGATTCGACAGAGCGGTATCCTGGATTTTAAGCTGGGAGATGTGTTCCAGGACGCGGATATTCTGAAGGAGGCAAGCGATGCCGCTGGATTTTTGATGGAAAAAAGTGACAAATTTTTGAAAAAAGATGGGGCACTTTACAAAAAAGTGATGAAATCGATGAATTCAGAGGATGGAACTTTGAATTTGTAGTTGCGTTTTTTGCAAAAAAGGGTTATGATGCTCTGGAAAGCTATTGTTCGATGTATGTTTTCAAGGAGGATTTTTATGAAATCAACAAAGAATGTAACCACAGCAGCTGAAGAGACAGAAAAGATCGAGAAAGTACCCGCTAAAAAGACGACCACCAGAAGAACCACGAAGAAAGCAGCCGTATCCGCGGAGAAGCCGGAAGCAGAGAAAACGGCAGAGGCGCCCAAGGAGGCGAAGAAGACCACCAGAAGAACGACTACGAGAAAGACAGCAGTGAAGGAAACGGTTTCTTTACAGTATATGGGGAAGGACATTCATGTGGAGGAGATCACGGCAAAGGTAAAGGAGCTTTGGAAAACAGAGCTTGGCAGAGAAGAGAAGGAGATGAAATCCATCAGCATCTATTTGAAGCCGGAAGAAAACAAAGCTTACTATGTGATCAACGAGGACGTGACCGGAAGCATCGATTTATAAGACGTGGCTGTGCCGAGAGGCACAGCTTTTTGTTTGCTGCTAAAATTTGTCAGAGTATGAAACAATTCTCAGTTTATATTTTTTCTTTCTTCACATACTAGCATTGCAATCACAGATTGCAGAAAAAACAGAAAAGAAGAAAAAAGAAAGAAACAAACAAAACGTAAGGAGGCGTTAATTATGGCAAATCGTTCATCTAACAAGGCAGCAGTACCGGAAGCAAAGAGTGCTTTAGACCGCTTCAAAATGGAAGTAGCGTCCGAACTGGGAGTCCCCCTTTCTGAAGGCTACAATGGAGACCTGACCAGCAGACAGAACGGTTCCGTGGGTGGATATATGGTTAAGAAAATGATTGAAGCCCAGGAGAGGCAGATGTCCGGACAGGGTCATACCCAGATGTAAAAATCAGAAGCAGGACTCAGAAAACAGATACGGAAATCTGTTTTCTGACTGAATGCCAGAGAACATGACAAACATTCCGTGGAAACAGGGCAGAGCTTTATGGAAACATCCAGGCTCTGCTCTGTTTCGTGTGTAGTTTGTTTTTTTGTCGGAATTGAGAGAATTGTGAAAAATTTGCAGAAAAATCTTGTGAGTGTATCCTTTGATATGCTATAATAAATTGATTAGGTTATGTGTACTAAAACGATAAGAATCCAGAGAGGAGGGAAAAGGAACAGCATGAATATAGGATTGATTGCCCACACGTCTAAGAAGACACTGATGGAAGACTTCTGCCTTGCCTACAAGAGAATCCTGGAGAAGCATGAATTATATGCCACGGGAACGACAGGGCGGAGAGTGGAAGAAGTCACAAAGATGAAGGTACATAAATTTTTGCCTGGCAGTCTTGGAGGGGATGAACAGTTTGCCGAGATGATCACCAGGAATGACATGGATATGGTTATCTTCTTTTACAATCCGCTGATGTACAGTCCAAAGGAACCGGATATTGAGATGATCTGCAGCCGCTGCGACCAGTATAATATTCCGATTGCAACGAATATTGCGACTGCGGAGTCGCTGATCCTGGGTCTTGCCAGAGGCGATCTGGAATGGAGAGAACAGGTATGAAGGTCCCGTGATCCTTTTCTTGAGAAAAAGAATTGACGGCTTTGGGAAAAACAACTATAATAACGTCATTGGGAGGTTACTATGAGAGTGATTGCCGGAAGTGCAAGGCGTCTCCCTTTAAAGACGGTACCCGGGCAGACTACCCGTCCCACTACGGACCGCATCAAAGAGACGCTTTTTAATATCATACAGGATGAGGTTCCTTCCTGCCGTTTTCTGGATCTGTTTGCAGGAAGCGGGGGGATTGGGATCGAGGCCTTGAGCCGGGGCGCGAAGGAAGCCGTATTTGTAGAGAAGGAGCCGAGGGCTCTCTCCTGTATCAAGGAGAACCTGGCGTTCACCCGCCTGGGTGACCGGGGACGGGTGATGGGATTTGATGTGATGCGTGCGCTGACCGTCCTCTCCCAGGAGGGGCAGCCCTTTGATATCATTTTTATGGATCCGCCTTACCACGAACTGCTGGAGAAGGAAGTGCTCACCTTCCTGGCTGCTTCCCCGCTGATGGGGGAAGATACCCTGGTGATCGTGGAGGCAGCTTTGGATACGGATTTCTCCTATCTGGAGAGCATTCCCCTCGAAGTGCGAAGGAGAAAAGAATACAAAACGAATGTCCACATGTTTATCGGTGGGACAAAAGGAGAATGATTTATGAGACGAGCAGTCTATCCGGGCAGCTTTGACCCGGTTACGTATGGCCATCTGGACATTATTTCTCGTTCAGCCAATCTGGTGGACGAGCTTGTCGTGGCCGTTTTGAATAACTGTCACAAAACACCGTTGTTTTCCGTGGAAGAACGTGTTAATATATTACTGAAAGCAACCGAAGGGCTGCCAAATGTGCGTGTTGAATCCTTTTCTGGTTTGTCCGTGGATTTCGCTAAGGAATGTGACGCCCGGTTTATCGTCCGGGGGCTTCGCGCTATCACAGACTTTGACTATGAACTTCAGCTGGCACAGACGAACCGGATCATGAATTCCGAGGTAGACACGCTGTTTTTGACAACCAGCCTGGAATATGCATATCTTAGCTCCTCCACCGTGAAGGAGGTTGCCTCCTACGGCGGAGATATTTCGAAATTCGTTCCGCCTTTTGTAGTGGATTTGATTTATAACAAAATTTGGGCAAATAAAAACAGGTAATAAGGAGAATAGGAAACCATGAGCAGCAGAATCGAACAGATCATCGAAGAAATCGAAGAATATGTGGACAGTTGTAAGTTCCAGCCCCTGTCTTCCACGAAGATCGTGGTAAATAAAGAAGAGCTTGAGGAACTTTTAAGGGAACTCCGCATGAAGACCCCGGATGAGATCAAACGCTATCAGAAGATTATCAGCAACAAGGATGCTATTCTCTCCGACGCACAGGCAAAGGCAGATGCCATCATCCAGGAAGCAAAGGAGCAGACCCAGAAGATGGTGGACGAGAGTGAAGTGATGCGGGAGGCGATTGCACAGTCCAATGACCTCCTGGAGAGAACCAACCAGCAGGCACAGGAGATCCTGGACAATGCTACCAACGATGCCAACAACATCCGTATGGGCGCGCTCCAGTACACCGATGAGATGCTGGCAAACCTGGAGAAGATCATGAGCCACACCATTGAGACCGCTGGCGCCAAGTATAACAATTTTATCAATTCCATCCAGTCCTGTTATGACATTGTCAATAAGAACCGGGGAGAGCTTTCTCCGCAGGCAGCTCCGACCAACTACAGTACAGCCGTTACGGAGACGGAGGATGACAGCGCATATCAGGAAGATTTGGACTAATAGAACAGTACAGCCGCAGCAGCCAATAGGGTGATGACAGCTTTCGCAAAGCAATAGCAGCGAAGCGAGAGGTTCGTTCCCTTGAGGACGCTTGCTGTCTGTGCAAGTGCACTGAATCCTCCGAAGGCAGTGAGGGGAATGAGGAGCTTGAATGCCGTTTTCCCTTGGAAAACGTCCATGATTCCCGGGATCCCGTTGGTCAGTTCCAGCATTCCGGTGAGCAGGAGCCGTATGGCAGACGGCAGGAACCTCAGATTTTCCATCATCTTTGCCAAAACGGAAAAAAGAATCACATATCCTCCTATTTTCAGGAGGGTATTTGCTGCGTCGTAGATACAGGCATCCAGAAGTCCGAAATTCAGTTGGACTTGGGATGCTTTTTCTTTTGATTCATAAGGATGGGCTGCCCGCCTTTTGAGGTAGGTTTTCTTGGTGAGAAGGGCATAGAGCACCGGTGTCCCGTAGAGAATGAGAAGCGCTGGAAGCCGGAAGGAAGGATCTCCAAGCTGTTCCGCGAGAAGAAAGGTCAGAACAAAGGCAGGGCTTGCGTTGTTGACAAACCCTAAGAGGTATCTGGCCTCCTCAGGATGGATCCGGTTGTTTCTCGACAGGTCTCCGATCACCTTTGCGCCCACCGGGTAACCGCAGAGAAAACCGGACAGGACGGCAAAACAGCCTGAGGGCGAAATGGAGAACAGCCTTCCGAGAATGGGGGAGAGCAGGACGGACAGTTGTTCCACCAATCCGGAATGGATCAGAAAGCCGGATAGGATGAGAAAAGGAAGGAGGGTAGGAACCAAGGTGTGAAGCCAGAGATCCAGCCCCTTCCTGGCAGCCAGAAGTCCCTGGGCAGGGGTAGCCAGAAGAAAGCCTAAGGTGGCGCCGATCAGGACGCTCCAAATCCATTTTTTCATAGCCGATACCCGTTTTTTTTAAGCATATTCTGCAAAGGTGTAAAAAAGAAGGTTCTATTTTTAAGAAAACCATCATATATACTCTAGGAATCCTTTTCGGGGATGGTGCTATGAGAACATCCATTTTGGCAGGGCTTTTGGTTCTTCTTCTCTCCGTGGTCTCCGTTCAGATGGAACAAGAGCTGACAGAGCGCGCCCAGGCGGCGAACCTTGCAGCCTATGAGACGGAATCCGATGATTTCCGGAGGATGGAGCTGAATGTCACAGCCCTTCAGGCTCTGATGGACATGGAAGGAAAGGGATATTCCAGAGGCAGGCTTCTGGCAGTCCTGCTCCCTTACTATCACTATCAGATTCCGCCGAAAGTCTCCTGGACGCTTCCCGTCTTTCAGAAGGCCTATGGATTGTTCCTGGAACATCGGGGAACGATTCTTCTTGAGGCCGTGGCGGGAATGTCAGCAGTCTGGGATGATGTGGAGCAGTTTCCTGTGGAAGCAGCAGTTTCCTATGAGAATTCCTGGATGGCAAGACGAACCTACGGCGGGGAACGTGGACATGAGGGAACGGATCTGATGCCGCCGGAGAATTATCGGGAATTCTATCCCATCTTGTCCATGACGGACGGTGTGGTGGAACAGGTGGGGTGGCTGCCGAAGGGCGGCTATCGGATTGGGATCCGAAGCCCCAGCGGAGGATATTTTTATTATGCCCATCTCTCCTCCTATGCAAGGAAATTTCAGGAGGGCGAACCTGTATTTGCGGGAGAGACATTGGGATTTATGGGTGATACCGGATATGGCGAAGAGGGTACCTACGGCAAATTTGACGTCCACCTTCACCTGGGTATCTACATAAAGACCGCCCGGAGGGAGGAAGTGTCCGTGAACCCCTATTGGGTGCTCCGGTATCTTCAGGAGGGCGGCGAGAAGGAAAAAGGGTGAGTTTGAGGAGGCAATTGATCTATGGAAATACAATTATGGAGAAAAATTTTAAGTCCGTATGACCAGGCTGTGAAGGAGCTGACGGTCAAATTCGAACACTTAATCAAAGAATACAGGGAACAGGGGCAGTATTCTCCCATTGAACAGGTACACGGAAGAGTGAAGAGCATTTCCAGTATCCTGGACAAAGCGCAGAAAAAAGGAATTGCCCTGAATGAAATTGAAGAAAAGCTGGAGGACATCGCCGGGATCCGGATCATCTGCCAGTTCGTGGAAGATATCCAAAAAGTGGTGGATATTATCCGCGGCAGGACGGATATGCATATCCGGGAGGAAAAAGACTATGTCAGCAATATGAAGGAAAGCGGGTACCGCAGCTACCATCTGATTGTGGATTACCGGGTGGAGACGATGTACGGTCCCAAGGATCTACGGGCGGAGATCCAGATCCGGACCCTTGCCATGAATTTTTGGGCAACCATCGAACATTCCCTTCAGTACAAATATAAGAAAAATATCCCCGATCATATTCGGGAGAAGCTTTCTGCTGCTGCCGATGCCATCATCGTGCTGGATCAGGAAATGTCCCAGGTACGCAGCGAGATCATGGATGCGCAGAATTCCTTCCAGATCCAGTCCAGGCTGGTGGCAGATATTCTGAATACCATCCAGAACCTCTATAACCTTGCCAACAAGCGGGAAATCCTGAAGATCCAGGATGAATTTTACCGGATCTATCAGTCGGAGAACTTAGAGCAGCTCCGCAGGTTCCAGAAGGAACTGGACTTGATTGCGGAAGGGTACCGCGCCCAATCCTGCTGACAACTATAAAGGAGAACGCTATGCAGCTTCCAGAAACATACATCTCTTCCATGAAAGACCTTTTGGGAGAGGAGTTTGAAGAATACAAAAGAAGCCTGGATGAGCCGAGGGCTTACGGGCTGCGTGTCAATACCGGAAAGATTTCCACCGAAGAGTTCCTACGGAAAACACCGTTTTCCCTGAAGCCGATTCCGTGGGTGGACAATGGCTTCTACTACGACCCAGAAGAACCGGTTACCAGGCATCCCCATTACTATGCAGGGTTATACTATATTCAGGAACCCAGCGCCATGGTTCCGGCTTCCCGCCTGCCCATCTATCCGGGGGATAGAGTCTTGGATCTCTGCGCTGCGCCGGGAGGAAAATCCACAGAACTGGCAGCAAGGCTTCAGGGGTCGGGACTTCTGGTGGCAAACGATATAAGCCGCAGCCGCGCCCAGGGACTGCTGAAAAACCTGGAGCGGTTCGGGGCGGGAAATATCCTGGTCACCAGTGAACGCCCGGAGGATCTTCTGAACTATTTTCCGGAATATTTCGATAAAATCCTGGTGGATGCTCCCTGCTCCGGAGAGGGGATGTTCCGAAAGGATCCCTCCATGATCAAGAGCTGGCTGGAGAAAGGACCGGAAAGCTATCTTCCCATTCAGAGGGAGATCCTGGATTGTGCCGTGCGGATGCTGAAGCCCGGCGGAATGCTTCTTTACTCTACCTGCACCTTTGACCGGAGAGAGGATGAGGAACAGATTGCCGCTCTTTTAAAAGGCGGGGAGCTGAAGCTGAAATCCCTTGATCCCGGGGAAATGTTCCGCGAGGGCTTCCTTCCCGGGACTTTACGCATCTATCCCCAGGATGTGCGGGGGGAAGGGCACTTCGTGGCGCTTCTTCAGAAAAAAGGAGGAGAAGAAGCCGCCGCCAAATCCGCCGGAGCAGACAAAGAAGCCGCAAGGAGTGCTTCTCTTCCCGCAGGATTTGAATCCTTTGCGAAAGAACATCTAAGAGACTTCCCATCCGGCATCAGAGGCATGGGTGCAAATCTTGATTTGCGGCAGGGAAAGCTGTATCTGCTTCCCAAAGGGCTTCCAAAGCTCCGCAGGCTGAAATTCCTCCGCACAGGCTTGTATCTGGGCGAAGAGAAAAAGAACCGGTTTGAACCCTCCCAGGCTCTTGCCATGCACCTGAAGGAGGGGGAGTTTTCCCCGGTGCTTCCGTTGTCTTCGGAGGATGAGCGGGTGATCCGCTATCTGAAAGGCGAGACCATTGCCCTCTCAGGGGAGGAGGAACGGTTGGCGGGTTTTGTGCTGGTTTTGGCGGATGGCTATCCGCTGGGCTTTGGGAAAGCTGCGAAAGGAACCTTGAAGAATAAATACAATGCCGGTTGGAGGATGCAGGGATGAAAGAAGAACGGCTGGACAAATTTCTCGCCAATGCCGGTGTCGGCAGCCGGAAAGAAGTCAAGGATTATTTGAAACAGCGGCGGATCCGTGTCAACGGAGAGGTGGTGACCCGACCGGAAAGCAAGGTGGATCCGGATCAGGATGAGATCCTTCTGGACGGAAAGAGTATCCGCAAAGCAGGAAAGGCATACTATTGGTTCCACAAACCGGCGGGCTGCATCACTGCTTCCCGGGATGACAGGGAACAAACGGTGATGGATTATTTTGCCGATGCTGGGGAGAAGGATCTGTTTCCGGTGGGGCGTCTTGACAAAGACACGGAAGGCTTGCTTCTTGTCACCAACGATGGGGAGCTGTCCCATTACCTCCTCTCTCCCAGACGTCATGTGGAGAAAACCTATTATGCCCAGGTGGACGGATGCATTGGAGAAAAGGAGATCGCTCTTTTTCGGGAAGGCGTAGACATCGGGGATGACAAAAAAACACTGCCTGCCGTTCTGAAGGTAGTGCGCTCAGGAGAGAATGGGTCGGAGATTTTGCTGACCATCCAGGAAGGGCGTTACCATCAGGTAAAAAGGATGTTTGAGGCGGTCAATCGTCATGTAAACTATTTGAAACGGGTGAGCTTCGGGTCGATTCCCCTTGAGAAAACCCTTGAGAAGGGAACCTACCGGACGCTCACCGACGAGGAGCTTTCCATTTTGAAGGAACAGACCAACTGCCGAAAGAAAGGGACCAAAGAACCATGAGAGATTTTTTGCCGATTTCAAGAAAAGAGATGGAGGAGCGGGGAATCCAGCAGATGGACTTCGTCTATGTGATCGGGGATGCCTATGTGGATCATCCTTCCTTCGGACATGCCATCATCAGCAGGATGCTGGAGGCAAACGGATACCACGTTGGAATCATTTCCCAGCCGGATTGGCGAAAGGAGGACAGCATTTCCGTGTTCGGGGAACCCCGTCTGGGGTTTTTGGTCAGCGCCGGAAATATGGATTCCTGTGTCAACCACTACAGCGTTTCCAAAAAACGAAGGCAGACGGACGCCTACACTCCGGGTGGAGTGATGGGAAAGAGACCTGACCATGCCGTAACGGTTTACAGCAATCTGATCCGGCGCACCTACCGGAAGACGCCCATTATCATCGGCGGGATCGAGGCAAGCCTCAGACGGCTCGCCCACTATGATTACTGGTCGGATTCCCTGAAGCGATCCATCCTTCTGGATTCGGGAGCCGACCTCCTTTCCTACGGGATGGGAGAGCGGAGCATCCTTGCAATCGCGGAGGCATTGGATTCCGGGATCTCAATTTCCGATCTGACGTTTGTCCCCGGGACAGTTTTTAAGACAAAATCCCTGGATGCAGTCTATGACTATGAGCTTCTTCCTTCTTTTGAGGAACTGAAACAAGACAAGCTGAACTATGCCAGGAGCTTCTATATCCAATACTGCAATACTGACGCCATCTCCGGCAGGCGGCTTGCAGAGCCTTATCCGGGCGGCGTCTATGTAGTTCAGAATCCTGCTTCCATGCCTCTTACCCAGGAG
The DNA here is from genome assembly GCA_018713105.1 of Candidatus Limivivens merdigallinarum. Lineage (GTDB taxonomy): Bacteria > Bacillota > Clostridia > Lachnospirales > Lachnospiraceae > Limivivens > Limivivens merdigallinarum. Next base: position 13,211 of record DVFT01000077.1, read on the forward strand.
GAGATGGATCGGATTTATTCTTATCCATATATGAGGACTTACCATCCTTCTTACGAGAAGCTGGGCGGGGTGCCTGCGATCCAGGAAGTGAAATTCAGCCTTACCAGCAACCGGGGCTGCTTCGGGGGATGCAATTTCTGCGCGCTGACCTTTCATCAGGGAAGGGTCATCCAGACCAGGAGCCACAAGTCGATCCTGGCTGAGGCGATGCAGATGACGATGGAGCCGGATTTCAAGGGCTACATTCACGACGTGGGAGGACCGACCGCCAACTTTCGGCTGAAAGCCTGCAAAAAGCAGGAAACCAAGGGGGTCTGTACCAACCGCCAGTGTCTGTTTCCCTCCCCCTGCAAAAATCTGCAGGTGAGCCACAAGGACTATCTGGAGCTTCTTCGCAAGCTTCGGGAGCTCCCAAAGGTCAAGAAGGTCTTTATCCGTTCCGGTATCCGGTTTGATTATCTCTGCGCGGATCCGGATGATACGTTTTTTCAGGAGCTGGTCAAGTATCACGTGAGCGGCCAGCTGAAAGTAGCGCCGGAGCACGTGTCCGACCAGGTGCTCCACTATATGGGAAAGCCTGGGAACCCGGTCTATGAGGCGTTCACGGCAAAATATAAGAAAATCAATGAAAAACTGGGACTGAAGCAGTTTTTGGTGCCTTATCTCATGTCTTCCCATCCGGGAAGTACCATGAAGGAGGCAGTGAAGCTGGCAGAGTATCTGAAAGGTCTTGGTTATATGCCGGAGCAGGTGCAGGATTTTTATCCCACTCCGTCCACCATCTCCACCTGTATGTACTACACAGGCGTGGATCCCAGGACGATGGAGCCGGTCTATGTCCCGACCAACCCCCATGAAAAGGCAATGCAGCGGGCATTGATCCAGTATCGGAATCCGAAAAATTATGATCTCGTGGAGGAGGCGCTGAAAGCAGCCCACAGGACGGACCTCATAGGTTATGGTCCAAACTGCCTGATCCGTCCGAGAAAGGGAGACGAGAAGGCAGGGGGAAGAGCTGTAGGATCCAGGAAGGGAACGTATCAGAAGCCCGACGGGAAGAAGGGATCCCATCCCAGGAAAAAGAAAACGATCCGAAACATACACAAGAAGAAATGAGGTGGCAGCATGAAAGAAATCGCCGTAGTGACAGGAGCCTCCTCCGGTCTTGGCAGGGAATTCGTCCGGGAACTGGGTGCTTTTTATCCCAGCATCCAGGAGGTCTGGTGCATTGGGCGGAACATCCGGCGGCTGAAGTGCCTGGGTAATACCGAGAAGCGGCGGATCAAAATCCTCCCTTTGGACCTGACAAAGGAATCGGACCTTAAGACCCTTTCCCAGGCATTCAAGGAGGAGCTTTCCGGGGGAAAGGGCGCAATCCGTCTGCTGGTGAATGCAGCCGGAAGCGGATACTACGGACCTTTTGCAAAAGACAGCTTAAACAGGCATCAGGAAACCATACGGATCAACTGTGAAGCGCTGACCGGGGTTACCTATCTTAGCCTGCCTTATCTGCGAAGAGGCAGCAGGATCCTTCAGCTTGCCTCGGCAGCGGCGTTCTTTCCGCAGCCGGACTTCGCGGTCTATGCGGCGTCAAAGGCATACGTGCTCAGCTTTTCCCGTGCTCTTTCGCTGGAGCTTAAGGCAAAGGGGATCTCTGTGACGGCTGTCTGCCCCGGTCCGGTAGACACTCCCTTCCTGAAACGCTCCAGGGCGGGAAAGAACGTACCTTCCTATAAGAAAAGGACGGCGGCAAATCCGAAAGCAGTGGCAAGGCTTGCCCTGTTTCACAGCCTGAAGGGACGGAACCTATCCCTGTATGGAGGAAGCATCCATGCGCTCTATCTGGGCACGCAGCTTCTTCCCCAGAGCTGTTTTTCGTTTGCAGCCAGCCTGTTAAATACAGAAAAGAGGCATTCCAGATGAAAAAGATTGAAAAAGGAACATTCGGCTATATCCGCTCCCAGAAAATACGCAGAAGTCTTTTCACTGCCGTTTTGTTCGCCGTACCGCTGATCATCTATTTTGTCGGTCTGATCACCCAGAAAACAAGGCTTACCATGTTTACCTTTGTGGCGATCCTGCTCTGTCTCCCCGCCTGCAGAAGCGCTGTGGGGCTGATCATGATGCTTGCACAAAAGCCGGTGTCCGAGCAGGAATACCGGGAGACGGAAGCGGCAGCGGGAGGGCTCCCTACTCTTTATGAGCTCGTGTTTACCGCCTATGAGAAAACCACGCCCATAGACTGCATGATATTGGGAGCAGGCTGCGTGGCAGGGTATACCAGCAGCCCAAAGGCGGATATCCCCTATATTGAACGGCACCTCTCCACCATCCTGGAAAACAACCATGCAAAGCGGACGGTGAAGATCTACACGGATTTCAACAAGTTCAAAGCACGTGTGGAGGAGATGGCGAAAAGCCAGGAAGCAAAGGAAAGCGCGGTAAGAAACGAAAAGGCAAGGGATGTCCTTTTGTCCATTGCCCTGTAAAAGGAGGAACGGATGAGGCAGTTGATCATCACCCGGCAGGAAGCCGGACAGAGGCTGGACAAGCTGCTGGGCAAATATCTGAACAAGGCTCCAAAGAGCTTTCTGTACAAAATGCTGCGGAAAAAAAACATTACGCTGAACGGGAGAAAGGCAGCCGGAAATGAACAGCTTCAGGAAGGGGATGAGGTGAAGCTGTTTTTCTCCGAGGAGACGTTTGCCAAATTTTCCCAGGTGAAGATCCAAAAGACCGACGCAAAACTTGACGTGATCTATGAGGATGCACACGTCCTTCTGATGAATAAGCCCTGCGGCATCCTGTCCCAGAAATCAAAGGATACGGATATTTCCATGGTGGAGCATCTGATCTCGTACCTTTTAGCGGAAGGGGCGGTCACGGAAGAATCCTTGCGAACCTTCCGGCCTTCTGTGGTGAACCGGCTGGACCGCAATACCAGCGGCATCCTGGCGGCAGGAAAGGATCTGGCGGGAGCCCAGATGCTGTCTGGGCTGTTTCGAGACAGAAGCCTTCATAAATATTATTACTGCCTGGTAAAGGGAGTGCTAAAAGAGAAGAAACGGATCAGCGGATACCTGACCAAAGATGGACACTTAAACCGGGTTTCCATCCACTCGGAAGCTTCTTTAGACGACGCGATGTCCATCGAGACGGAATATGAGCCCCTCCAGACGAACGGTGAGGTCACGCTCCTTAAGGTGCTGCTGGTCACAGGCCGTTCCCACCAGATCCGGGCGCATCTGTCCAGCATCGGCCACCCGATTGTGGGCGATTTCAAATACGGGGATCCGGCGCTGAACGCAGCCTATGAGGAAAGGTACCGTCTCAAAAGCCAGCTCCTCCATAGCGGGCTTCTGGTCTTTCCAGAGCTTCCGGAGCCGTTTTCTTACCTGGGAGGACGCACCTTTTGGGCGCCGTATCCCAAGAAATTTTCACGAATCTTAAAGGGGGAAGGGTTTGACGCATGGCCACTTGGAACTCGCGGGGACTGAGAGGTTCCTTACTGGAAGACCTGATCAACCGGACCAATGAAACGTATCGGGAGAAGGGACTGGCGCTGATCCAGAAGATCCCAACTCCGATCACTCCCATCAGGATCGATAAAGAGCACCGCCACATCACGCTGGCTTATTTTGAGCAGAAGAGTACCGTAGACTATATCGGAGCCGTCCAGGGAATTCCGGTCTGCTTTGATGCCAAGGAATGCGCGGTGGAGACCTTCGCCCTTCAAAATATCCACCCCCACCAGGTACAGTTCATGGAGGAGTTCGAGCGCCAGGGAGGGATTTCTTTTTTACTGATCTATTATACTGGAAAAAATGAAATGATTTATCTTCCCTACCGGGAGATGAAAAAGTTCTGGGACAGGAAAGAGGCAGGCGGGAGAAAGAGCTTCCGGTTTGAGGAATTGTCCTGTTATTTTCCCATTCATCCTATTGGGGGAATTTTAGTCCCTTATCTGGACGCGATCCAGAAGGACCTGGATTCCAGAGATTTGGATTCCGGGGATTGACTTTTAGGGGAAAGCATCGTATAATACCCATTGACTTTAACTTAGTAATAATTTACCATATGAAAGTGAGGAGGTTCTTATGCAAGACCGTTTACTTCACACGCCGGAAGGTGTGAGAGACATCTATCATGGAGAATACGCAAAAAAACAGGTGCTGGAGAACCGTTTACATAAGGTCTTCCGTCTGTATGGATATCAGGATATGGAAACCCCTACCTTTGAATTTTTTGATGTATTTGGCAAGGAGGTGGGAACGACCCCTTCCAATGAGCTTTACAAATTCTTTGACCGGGAAGGGAATACCCTGGTCCTGCGTCCTGATTTTACGCCCTCCATTGCCAGGGCAGCATCCAAATATTTTGCCGACGAGACGATGCCGCTGCGCATCAGCTATGCCGGAAATACCTTTATCAACCATTCCAGCTACCGCGGGAAGCTTCGGGAATCCACCCAGATGGGCGGTGAGCTTCTGGGCGAAGAGAGCGTGGAGGCAGATGCAGAGATGATCGCCCTGACCATCGAGCTTCTCCTGGAAGCGGGGCTGAAAGAGTTCCAGGTGAGCGTGGGGCATGCGGCGTTTTTCCGCGGCTTTGCGAAGGAAGCCGGACTGACGGCGGATCAGGAGATCGAGCTTAAGAATTTAATCTCCATGAAAAATATGTTCGGGGTGGAGGAATATCTCTCCAATCTGTCCATTTCGGAGGAACACCGCCGGATTCTTGCCTCCCTGACCAATATGCTGGGCGGAAGGGAGATTCTGGAACAGGCGGCAGCCTGGAAGGGAAGCCAGAAAGCGTCCGAGGCGGTCAGCCGTCTTTTGGGAATCTATGAGGTGTTAAAGCTGTACGGGCTGGAACACTATGTATCCTTTGACCTGGGGATGCTCAGCAATTATGACTATTATACGGGGATTATTTTCCGCGGATATACCTACGGAACGGGAGATGCGGTGGTGAAGGGAGGCCGTTATGACAGCCTTTTGTCCCACTTTGGAAAGGGTGTGCCGGCGATCGGCTTTGCGGTCTATCTGGATGAACTCCTTCTTGCCTTGTCCAGGCAGAAGATTGAGCTTCCGGTGGAAAGCGGTCCGACCCTGCTTCTCTATGAGAAGAAGGATCAAAAGGAAGCCTTCCTGGAGGCATCCAATCTTCGCAGGCAGGGCTGCAGCGTGATCCTGATGGAAAAGAAAAAAGAGATGGACGATTATCAGGACTACGCAAAGAGAAATGGATTCTACGCGGTACGGCTGTTCCAAAAAAGCGACAGCCTGGCGATGTAGGAGGGAGGAACGAGTGATGAGATATTTGACCTTTGCCCTGACCAAAGGGCGGCTTGCAGAAAAAACCCTTGCACTGCTCAAAAAGACAGGCATCACCATGGAGGAGATGGAGGATAAGAGCTCCCGGAAGCTGATTTTTACCAACGAGGAATATGGATTGAAGTTTTTCCTGGCAAAAGGTCCCGATGTCCCCACCTATGTGGAGTACGGGGCAGCCGATATCGGGATCGTCGGAAAGGATACGATCCTGGAGGAACAGAGAAAGCTCTATGAAGTGATGGACTTAGGGTTTGGAAAGTGCCGTATGTGTGTGTGCGGTCCCAAGGAAGCGGAAGACCTGCTAAAGAGGCAGGAGCTGATCCGGGTGGCGACCAAATATCCCCATATCGCCAGAGAATACTTCCACAATGTGCGCCATCAGACCGTTGAGATCATCAAGCTGAACGGCTCCATCGAACTGGCGCCCATCGTCGGCTTGTCCGAAGTGATCGTGGACATTGTGGAAACCGGCAGTACCTTAAGGGAGAACGGTCTGGTTGTTCTTAAGGAGATCTGCCCGCTGTCCGCCCGCGTGGTGGTCAATCCTGTGAGTATGCGAATGGAAAACGAAAGAATCAGCCGTATCTTGAAAGAGATGAAGGCTGCATTATAGAGGAGGAGCGTCCATGCGAATTGTAACGCTGAATGAGGAGACGAAGCAGAACGTGCTTTCCAACCTGCTGAAGCGCAGTCCCAGCTGCTATGGAAAATATGAGGCAAGTGTAAATGAAATCGTAAACAACATCCGAACCGGAGGAGACAAAGCGCTGTTCGCCTATACGGAAAAATTCGACCATGCAAAGCTTGAAAAGGAAACGGTGCAGGTTCGAAAGGAGGAGATTCAGGCAGCCTATTCGCTGGTGGATCCGTCCCTTCCGGACATTATCCGAAAGGCGCTGAAAAATATCCGGAGCTACCATGAAAAACAGAAAAAACAGAGCTGGTTTGACAGCCAAAAGGAGGGGGTGATCCTGGGGCAGAAGGTACTCCCGCTGAATCGGGTGGGGGTCTATGTTCCAGGCGGAAAGGCGGCATATCCGTCCTCTGTTCTCATGAATATCGTCCCTGCCAAAGTAGCGGGTGTCCAGGAGATCATCATGTGTACGCCCTGCGGGAAGGACGGCTGTGTCAATCCTGCCACTCTGGTGGCTGCCAACGAAGCGGGGGCAGACCGTATCTATAAGGTAGGCGGCGCGCAGGCGATCGCCGCTATGGCGTTCGGGACAGAAAGCATCCCGAAGGTGGACAAAATCGTAGGTCCCGGCAATATCTATGTGGCGCTGGCAAAAAAGGCGGTCTATGGTCATGTCAGCATCGATTCCATTGCAGGTCCCAGTGAAATCCTGGTTCTGGCGGATGAAAGCGCCAATCCCAGATATGTGGCAGCGGATCTTCTCTCCCAGGCAGAGCACGATGAGATGGCAAGCGCGATCCTGATCACCACCAGCCGCGCTCTGGCAGAACAGGTAAGCGCCGAGATTGAGGGATTCTTAGAGACACTTTCCAGAAAAGAAATCATCCAAAAATCCCTGGACAATTACGGTTATATCCTTCTTGCGGATACGATGGAGGATGCCATCGAAACGGCAAATGAGATCGCCTCCGAACATTTGGAGATCGTCACGAGGAATCCCTTCGAGGTCATGACGAAGATACGAAATGCCGGCGCGATTTTCCTGGGTGAATATTCCAGTGAGCCTTTGGGTGACTACTTTGCGGGGCCGAACCATGTGCTTCCCACCAACGGGACGGCGAAATTTTTCTCGCCGTTAGGCGTGGATGACTTTATCAAACGCTCCAGTATCATCTACTATTCCAGGGAGGCGCTGAAGCCGTTGAGTGAAGACATCATCAAGTTTGCCAACACAGAACATCTTACCGCCCACGCCAACTCCATCCGGGTAAGATTTGAGGAGGATGAACATGAATAGGACAGCTACTTTGACGAGAAAAACCAAAGAGACGGATATCCTTCTGGAGCTTGACCTGGACGGAAGCGGCAAATCCCATATCAAGACCGGCATCGGGTTTTTTGACCACATGCTGGAGGGATTTGTGCGCCATGGATTTTTTGATATGACGCTGGAGGTTCATGGGGATCTCCATGTGGACGGCCATCACACCGTTGAGGACACCGGCATCGTGCTGGGAACTGCCATCCGTCAGGCTCTGGGAGACAAAAAGGGAATCCGTCGCTATGGCAGTGCCATTCTTCCCATGGATGAATGTTTGGTGCTCTGCGCCGTGGATCTTTCCGGACGCCCCTATCTTTCCATGGAAGCGGAGTTTACAGTGCCAAAGTGCGGAGATCTGGATACGGAGCTGGTACGGGAATTTTTCTATGCCGTATCCTATTCTGTGGGGATGAATCTCCACATCAAGGTCCTGACTCCCGGCAACAACCACCATATGATGGAAGCCATGTTCAAGGCATTTGCCAAGGCGCTGGATATGGCGGCAGGGAAGGAACCCCGTTTAGATGATGTACTCTCCACGAAAGGAAGCCTTTGACTATGAATCAGAAATTATTGGCGGCACGTCTGCTCCTTCAGGCAGACCAAACTGTAGAACACGCACTGGACTGTGATTATGCGGGAGCCGACGAGATCGTCCTCTTCGATCTGTCCGGGACAGATGCGGAACATGAAGAAAGTTTCAATACCATCCGCGAGATCAAGCGTCGGGTAGATATCCCGCTGACAGGGCTCGGGAATATCAAGCGCGGGGAGGATGTAAAGAAATTCCTCTATGCCGGCTGCTCAAAGGTGCTCTTAAACGCAGCAAAGCCGGAGAGCTTTGCGTTGCTGAAAGAAGTATCCGACCGCTTTGGAAAGGAAAAGATCGGGCTTACGGTAAAGGATCCTTCCAATTACCAGGAAAACCGGGAAGCCATAGAAACTTACGCGTCCGTGCTGTATCTGTATCCGGAAGCCGTTTCCTTGATTGGAAAGACGTCTCTTCCGACGGTCCTTTTTAACGATGAGACCGATGACGCCTCTTTATGTGCCCTGCTTGAAAAGGAGGGCGTGGCAGGCTTATGCGGCGAGGCATTTTCTGCTGGGGAGTCTATCCTGCCTTTGAAAAAAGACATGAAGGAAAAGGGAATCCCGGTGAACACCTTTGAAAGCTCCATGGATTTTTCCGAGTTTCGCACCGGCGCGGACGGGTTGATCCCCATCGTCGTCCAGGACTACAAGAATCTGGAGGTGCTGATGGTGGCATATATGAACCGGGAAGCCTTTGACGAAACGATCCGCACCGGCAGGATGACCTATTACAGCCGGAGCCGCCAGGAACTGTGGGTGAAAGGTTTGACCTCCGGTCATTTCCAGTATGTGCGGAAACTTTCCGTTGACTGTGACAACGATACCCTGCTCGCCCAGGTGGCGCAGGTGGGCGCAGCCTGCCATACGGGAAACCGAAGCTGTTTTTACCGGGATCTTCTGAAAAAGGATACTCCCCACGCAAATCCCAGCAAAGTCTTTGAGGATGTCTATGCCGTCATTGAAGACCGCAAGAAGCATCCCAAGGAGGGTTCTTACACCAATTACCTCTTTGAAAAAGGGATCGATAAGATCCTGAAGAAGGTCGGGGAGGAAGCGACGGAAATCGTCATCGCTGCAAAGAACCCCAATCCGGAGGAAATCAAATATGAAATTGCAGATTTTCTTTACCATGTGATGGTCCTGATGTCAGAACGGGGCGTCACCTGGGATGATATCACCGAAGAACTGGCCAACCGCTAAGCCAGTTCTTTTTTTGAGCGATACGCCCGTCGGGCAGCCACATGGATGGGCAAGCTTGCTTGCACAGACATGTGGATATCCGACGGGCAACGGACAGCGAACAGTGTTAGCTGTGAGCTGTACATCCGTCGGGCAGCTGCATAGATGGGCAAGCTTGCTTGCACAGACATGTGGGTATCCGACGGGCAACGGGCAACGGACAGCGAACAGTGTTAGCTGTGAGCTGTCCGAGCGGTACTTGCAGGAAAAGATCCTTTCTGATAAAATAAAAAGGAATCTTAAGAGAAAAAGCAGCAAAGGGGTAAATGGTATGAAAAGAAACAGATGGCTGCTTGGCTTTTTTCTGCTCCTGTGTCTTTTACTGCTCCCGTCTCTGGGAACGGATGCTGCAGGAAAGCGGGGCTGGGTCAAGCAGGGAAACACGAGTTATTACTACCAGAATGGGAAAAAGGTGAAGGGACTGAAAACCATTCGTGGGAAGAAGTATTACTTTTCCAAGAAGAACGGAAAGATGATACGGAGCCGCTGGATAAAGATCAACGGACGCTACTATTATTTCCTCAATAACGGCGAGATGGCAAAGAAGCGCTGGATCAGGAATAAATATTACGTGAACAGAAAAGGGATCCGGGTGACCAATGCCTGGGTAGGCAAGCGCTTCGTGGGAGAGGATGGCAAGTGGATCAAGAACTTTAAAGGCGGCTGGTACAAGATCAATGGAAAATGGTACTATTATACCAAAAAAGGGAAAAAACGCACCGGCTGGATCACCTATAAAGGAAACCGCTATTATCTCGACAAAAATGGGGCACGGGTGACGAAATTTTATAAGGTCAAGAGCAATACCTATTATTTTAACCGCAAGGGGCAGCTGAAAACCAGCACCTGGGTCAAACGCGGTAATTGGTACTACCAGGCAGATGAGAGAGGCGTTCTGGATTTGACGGAAAAGATCAATGCGCCCACATTCTCGGAAGCCACCAGGATCGTCTACCAGACCTCCACGCTGAAAGTGGACATCCAGCAGCACAATAACTACAATGCCACCTACTGGACTGCCCATGTCAAAATCGCAAGCGCATCCCAGCTCCGCTCTGCGTTGTCCTATGGCACTTATGGCGGCACCAGGGAGACCACCTCCCATATGCTCTCAAGGACAGGCGGGATCGTTGGAATCAACGGAAGCGCCTTCAGCTATGAGAGCGGAAAGCCTGGATTTGACGCGGTCATGATCAAGGACGGCAAAATCTACAACAAGGCGCTGGGAACCAGCTATTCCCTGATGGCAGTCACAAAGGACGGCGTCATGTATACGCCCCAGCAGGGACTCTCCGCCAGGAAGCTGGTTCGGCAGAATGTAAAGGATACCTACAATTTCGGTCCTGTCCTGATTAAGGACGGGGTGGGACAGCCCATCGACTATCAGAATTTTTCCCTTACTGCCACGAAGGATCCAAGGAGCGCAGTGGGAATGGTCCGTCCCGGAGAGTATGTCCTTCTGGTGGCAGACGGAAGAGGCGCCGGCGGCTCCTATGGGCTGAATCAGACTGAAATGATCCGAATTTTCAAAAGCTTCGGATGTACATATGCCTACAACCTGGACGGCGGCGGTTCCGCTACCTTGGCTTACCGGGGCAAAGTGCTCAACAATCCTTCCGACGGCTCGGAACGGGCCTGCGGAGATTTCCTGTATTTTACGAACTGACACTAAGGAATGTGTACAGAAAGGGAAGACGCTATATCGTTAAGTAGTAGTTGAAAAATCGTTGTCTACGAGATAATATTATAGATACAGGAAAGAGAAGGAGAGAGACTGTTATGACAAAAGATGAAAAATTTACAAATTACTATCAGACTTTTTCGGACACGGTATATCGGTATACCTATGGAAAAATCAAACAGATTGAGACGGCTCAGGATATCACCCAGCAGGTTTTTTATCTCTTTTTCCAAAATATGGATCAGGTACCCGATTCTATGGTAAAACCTTGGTTGTTTTTGTGCAGTAAAAACAAAGTGATCGATGAGGTACGGCGAATGGAAAGCCAGAGGAAGGCGCTGTATAAGGGATATCTATCAGAAATCCTGACGGTATCAGAAGACAATACCGAGCGGCTGGTGGAGCGCATCGTACAAGAACAGCTTTCTTTCCGTATCCTGTGCGACTTAAGAAACAAGAATGAAAGCTGGTATCGGATTATAGAGGCAGTGTGCGTTATGGAACTTTCTCAGGAGGAAGCGGCAGAATGTCTTGGGATCAGCCGCCAGGTACTGACTGCCAAGCTCTATCGGGCACGGCACTATTTATGGGGAAAATACGGGGCGGAGTATAAGGCTCTTTAGAAACTAAGAGGCAGGAACCTTTTTGTGGGAGGTGTCTGCCTCTTAGTTTTCGGCATTTGTTTAAGCTTCTTGACGGAAGATTCCTCAAAGAACGCTTTGACATTCCTCTGCAAATCGTGTAAAATCAGGATGTTAAATTATGAGAGAAAGGGATTGCCTATGACCAGTCAAACAGATTTGAAGATACCTGTGGAGGATACGAAGCGGCAGTATTATTACATAGACCGGTGCCGTGAGCTTTTAGCGGCAAAGGAAACGCAACTTGGACGCAAGCTCACTGCCTGCGTCCATACCTTTGGGTGTCAGATGAATGCCCGGGACAGTGAAAAGCTCAAAGGTGTGCTGCGGGATGTCGGATATTCTCTGACGGAGGAGGAGAATGCCGACTTTGTCATCTACAATACCTGCACCGTCCGGGAAAACGCCAATCTGAAGGTTTATGGACACTTAGGGCTTTTGGGTCATGAGAAAAAGAAACGTCCGGACATGATGATCGCCCTTTGCGGCTGCATGATGCAGGAACCGCAGGTGGTGGAAAAAATCAAAAAAAGCTATCCTTTCGTGAACCTGATCTTCGGTACCCACAATATTTTCAAATTCGCAGAGCTGGTATACACGGCGCTGATCTCGGACCGGATGGTGATCGATATCTGGAAGGATACGGACAAGATCGTGGAGGATCTTCCCTGCGAGCGGAAATATTCGTTCAAATCCGGTGTGAACATCATGTTCGGATGCAATAATTTCTGCAGCTATTGCATTGTCCCCTATGTGAGAGGAAGGGAGAGAAGCCGCCGCCCGGAGGAGATCCTGAAGGAAATCCGCACCCTGGCAGCAGACGGCGTGGTGGAGGTCATGCTCCT
>DVFT01000078.1 GCA_018713105.1 Candidatus Limivivens merdigallinarum
TTGATATGTTTTTATGTGGATATGAAAGAGTTTATATGAAAACAAAGAAAATTCCTTGAAAAGATACAAAAGGGTTCAATCAAAGAGATAAAACGATTGGTGCTAGTGTACTGTATCATTTACATTTCGCATAATGACTTGTCTGAATTTCTATCCGCGGCGTTGGTTCAAAAATGATTGAGACAGATCACTAGTACAGCGTTCGACAAATAACTGGACCAATCGCGCAGAATGCTTTTTCGAGTGTGCGTGTCAAAAAACGCAGGCGTAGCGGGCTACGTCGAGGCTTTTTGACCCGTGCAATCGGGAAAGCAGGCAAGCGATTTGGTGTAGTTATTTGCGAAACGCTGTACTAGAATAAAACAGAGATAAGAAAACACCTCGCTGCAAGCAGCAGGATATCAAACTGGCAGCACAACAGAGCAGCGGGGTACTTGTACCCAAAGAGCATGTACACATCGTGACACACACCCAATATTTATGCGTGGATGCTTATAGCAATCCAAGAAAATATTACAGCAAAGACTGCACTGCAGAACGTGAAAGACAAGGAAGGCAGCTGATGGCGTGCCGGGGCACGTCGAAGCTGTCTGACGCTGGATTTCGCGTTCTGATGCACCGGATTTGATGCGATATTCCCTTGGATTGCTATAGCTCGTTGCTCATGGGAATAAAACGAACATCACAGAGGGAGAAAACTATGGTTTCATTACTGTTGGCAGTGATTTATCTGGCATTTATCAGTCTGGGGCTTCCGGATGCACTTTTGGGGTCAGCGTGGCCTTCCATGTATCTGGAATTTGGAGTTCCCGTTTCTTATGCGGGGATCATTTCTATGATTATTGCTGTAGGGACGATCGTCTCAAGTCTTCAGAGCGACCGCCTGACGAGATGGTTGGGGACAGGAAAGGTGACGGCGATCAGTGTGACGATGACGGCGGCAGCGCTGTTTGGATTTTCCATCAGCCATTCCTTTGTTATGCTCTGCCTGTGGGCGGTTCCCTATGGGCTGGGAGCTGGAAGTGTGGACGCATCCCTGAATAACTATGTGGCGCTGCATTATGAGAGCCGGCATATGAGCTGGCTGCACTGCATGTGGGGCGTGGGGGCGACGGTGGGACCTTACATTATGGGAGCTGCCCTCACTGGAGGAATGGGGTGGAACAGTGGCTACCGGATGATCGCCATTCTGCAGGTGATTCTGACGGTGATACTGATCTTCAGCCTCCCACTTTGGAAGCAGCGTCCTCAGTTAGTGGACGCAGAGGGAAAAGTGGTCAGGGAGAAAGCGCTCTCCTTAAAAGAAATCATTGGGATCCCCGGAGCAAAAGAGGTTATGCTCTGTTTTTTCTGCTACTGTGCAGTGGAACAGACAGCAGCTCTCTGGGCGAGCAGTTATCTGAATCTCTATAAAGGGATTCCGGCAGAACGGTCGGCAAGCTTTGCCAGCATGTTTTTCATTGGAATTACGGTAGGACGTGCTTTGAGCGGATTTATTACAATGAAGCTGAATGATGTGCAGATGATCCGGATGGGGCAGGGAATCATTGCGGCAGGAATCCTGGTGATGTTGCTTCCTCTGGGGGAGATGGCGTCGCTGACGGGATTGATTTTGATCGGACTTGGCTGTGCCCCGATCTATCCCTGTATCATTCATTCCACGCCGGCGCATTTTGGGGCGGAAAAATCCCAAGCGATCATTGGAGTGCAGATGGCAAGCGCTTATGTGGGAACCTGCCTGATGCCGCCGCTCTTTGGGCTGATCGCCAACCACATTACGGTTGCATTGATGCCGTTGTATTTGTTGGTGATTCTGATCCTGATGGCAGTCATGCATGAATGTCTGACTAAGAAAACCAGTTCCTAACTTCGAGAAAGTGGAAAGGCGTGGAAAGAAATGAAATTTCAAGAAAGCTGTGAGGAATTTTGCAAAGAAAATTTAGATTTGGCGAGGAGGACGTTGGAGGAACTGGTCCGGATCCCTGCTTTTACCGGTGAGGAAGCGGCGCGTGCCAAATATTGCCTTGGCTGGCTGGATAACCAGGGGATTTTTGGAGGGAGAACGGACGGTGCGGGAAACGTGGTATGGCGTTATCAGCCGGAAAATCCGGATGCCGTTTTGGTTACGGCACATCTGGATACGGTGTTTCCCATGGATACGCCGCTTAAAATAGAAACGGATGGCGATATCCTCCGCTGCCCGGGAATCAGTGACAATACCGTCCATGGAATGCTGCTGCTCCTGGCAGCCAAGTATCTGAAGGAAGAGAAACCCAAGCTTCCCTATGGTCTCATCCTGGCGTGGGATACGGGAGAGGAAGGATTGGGGAATCTGGCAGGCTGCAAGGCTTTGGTAAAGACTTACGGGGAGCGTCTTTTGGGGGTTCTGGCGTTGGATCTGTACAGGGACAAGATTTACACAAACTGTATCGGCTCACTCCGCTACCGGATTACCGCCGAAGGAGACGGCGGTCATTCGTTTTTGGATTTTGGAAGGGAGAATGCCATTGCAGGGCTTGCAAGGCTGATCACAAAACTTTACCAGGTGAATCCAAAAGCGGGGACGACTTACAATGTGGGAACCATCGAAGGAGGAAGCTCGGTCAATACGATTGCAGCGCAGGCATCCATGCTGTTTGAATATCGTTCGGACTCTTATGACGAACTGGAACGCTGCAGGAAAGAGTTGGAGCGGACTTTGGAGGAAGAACGTTTGGGAGGGCTTTCGTGGACAGCCAAGCTTTTGGGGGAACGTCCCTGTGCCAGAAACGTGGATGCGAAGGCCACAGAACGCTTCGCCGGACGTTTGAGCGGAATCCTTACAAAACATACGGGAGTGATCCCGGAACCTGCAAGCGCGTCAACAGACTGCAATATTCCGCTTTCAAGGGGGATACCGGCGATTTGCGTAGGGCTTGTGAGGGGAGGAGGCGCCCATACAAGCCAGGAGTGGCTGGATGCCTCGACGATTCCACAAGGGCTTTCGGCTCTGATTGAAATTCTGCTCTCCATGGGAGAAGTTTTTCTCTCAGGAAGGTAAGAAGCAGATCAAGGAAAGGAAGGTCAGTAAAATGGAGAAACAGGAAAAAGGCTTGTTCTGCAGCGGTGGCGGATGTACAGCGAAGCTGGGACCGGCTGCGCTGAAGCGGGTTTTGGAACGGATTCCGAGAAAGCAGGATGAGGATCTTTTGGTGGGATTCGAGAGCTCTGACGATGCGGCGGTATACCGGTTAAGCCCGGAACTGGCGGTGGTACACACCTTGGATTTTTTTCCGCCGGTTGTGGAAGATCCGGAACTCTATGGACAGATCGCCGCCGCCAATGCGCTCAGCGATATCTATGCCATGGGGGCTGAGGTGAGGACGGCGCTGAACATTGTCTGTTTTCCGGAAAAGGAGGACCTGAACCTTTTAGGAAAGGTGATTCAGGGCGGAGCGCAGAAGGTGGAGGAAGCGGGAGGCATCTTGGCGGGAGGGCATTCCATTTCGGACAGCGGGATCAAGTATGGGCTTTCCGTTACAGGAACCGTACATCCCGATAAGATTTGGAGAAATAACGGCTGCCAAAGGGGGGATCTCTTGCTTCTGACCAAGCCTTTGGGAGTGGGGATCATTTGTGCGGCGGACCGCGTAGGAGAAGCCTCGAAAGAGGCTATGGAGAAAGCCATTCGGTCCATGACCACGCTGAATAAGGCGGCAGCGGATGTTTTGCGGAAATTCCAGGTGCATGCCTGCACAGATGTGACCGGATTCGGGTTTCTGGGGCATCTGCGGGAGATGCTGGGAAGTGATCACAGCGCACGGATCTGGGCAGAAAAGCTTCCTTATTTTAAAGAAGCCTATGAGTATGCCGGAAACTTTTTGATCACCGCGGCGGCGCAGCGGAACCGCAACGCCTTGGAACATGAGGTGGATTTCCAGGAAGTTTCCTTTGAGATGGAGGAACTGCTTTTCGATCCGCAGACCTCAGGGGGATTGCTGGTCAGCCTGGGGCGGGATACCGCAGAGAAAGCAGCCAGGGAAATGAAAGAGCAGGGAGTTTTCTGTGCAATCGTAGGGGAGATCACGGAACAAACAAAGAGAAAGATTATAGTGAAAGGGGAAGGAAGAGAATGAAACGATATGTGGATGCCAGGGGAAAGCAATGCCCGATCCCAGTGGTGGAGACCAGAAAGGCACTGGAGCTCATGGGAGAAGGGGACGAGGTGGAAACGATCGTAGACAATGAGATTGCCGTCCAGAATCTGCTGAAAATGGCGAAGCAGAAGAAGGTGGCGGCACAGGCGGAACAGTTCGGGGAAGAGGAATACCGGGTTTCCTTCTCCAGAACTGAGGAGGGTCTGAACGGGGAAGAAAGCAGAAAAAAAGCGAACGGTAAGGAAGAAAAAGCCCAGAAAAAGGAAACGGGAAGCAGAAAAGACCGGGTGGTCGTTGCGATCTCCTCCGACAAAATGGGACAGGGAGATGATGCTCTGGGGGAAATTTTGATGAAGGGCTTCCTCTATGCGCTGACCGGGCTTCCCGTTCCGCCGACGGCTGTTTTGCTCTACAACGGAGGCGCAAGGCTTTCTGTGGAGGGGTCAGGGGCGCTTCCGGATCTGAGACGCTTGGAGAAACTGGGGACGGAGATCCTTACCTGCGGGACCTGCCTGAATTTCTATGGATTGACGGACAAGCTTTCTGTTGGGAAAATCACGGATATGTATACCATCTGTGAAAAACTGACAGAGGCGGATAAGGTGGTGAGACCATAAGCTATGGGAAGGGGAGAACTCCACATCATTGCCGCGTTCGAGAGCACGACCTTGGCGCTTAAGTTTGAACGGGAAGCCGGAGAGCTTAGGATCGAGGGACGCCTGATTCCGGTTCCCAGGGAGATCAGGGCAGGCTGCGGGCTGTGCTTTGCAGCGCCCATAAAAGAAAAAGAGAAAATGCTGTCAAAGGCGAAAGGAGAAGAAGGAATCAGCCTTTATGAACTGAGCATTTAAGGATCTGTTAATAAAAGGTTTTGATTGGCAATCATAAATTTTAATCAAATCGGTAGACGTCTATCTATTGACGAAGAAGAACATATGGTCTATAATACCAGAATAGAGGGGGCTGTCCCGTGGCAGCGTCCTTGTTTTCGTTTGTATGCCCAAGGGCTTTGCAAATTGATGATTCAAAAGAGTATCAGAACACTTAGGCAGGGATGAGAATGGATTACAGACAAAATACGAAAGAACTGTTAGCGGGCATTGATATTGGCTCTACCACCACAAAGGTGGCTGTGGTAACGCCCGCAGATGGAACCATGATATATTCAGATTACAGAAGGCATAATGCCAAACAGGAGGAAAGTGTCCGGGACGTTTTGAATGAGCTGTCCCGGCGCTTCCATGATGTAAGGTTTCGCCTGTGCCTGACGGGATCTGGGGCGAAGCTTCTGGCGGAACGTCTGGGGATGCCGTATGTACAGGAGGTGGTAGCAAACTCCATCGCCATATGCAAGCTGTATGAGACAGCGGGTACAGCCATTGAGCTAGGCGGTCAGGATGCCAAGGTGGTCTTTTTCCGCAGGGATTCCAAAACAGGGCAGCTTCAGACCTCGGATATGAGGATGAACGGAAGCTGTGCCGGAGGGACGGGTGCCTTCATCGATGAGATCGCCGCCGTCTTAAAGGTGCCGGTGGAGGAGTTTGACCAGCTGGCAGCGAAAGGAACCTGTGTATACGATATTTCCGGACGGTGCGGGGTTTATGCAAAGACGGATATCCAGCCTTTGCTGAACCAGGGGGCGGCAAAAGCGGATATCGCCCTGTCTTCCTTCCATGCCATCGCAAAGCAGACGATCGGAGGATTGGCACAGGGGCTGGATATCGAAAAACCGGTTATTTTTGAAGGAGGTCCCCTGAATTTCAATCAAACCCTGGTGAAGGTATTTCGGGAAAGACTGGACTTGTCGCCGGAAGAGGTGATCATCCCCAAGCATCCGGAGCTGATGATCGCGTATGGGGCGGCGCTGTCCCTGGAAGAGCTTTATAAAGAGGAAGAACGGACTTATCTGCCGGAAGAGCTGGCAGAGAGGATAGAGAAAAACAGAAAACGGAGAGGCAAACGAAAATCTGAGGAAGGGGGAAAACGTTTCTTTTCCTCCGATGCAGAGAGGGAGGAATTCGAAAACAGGCATAAGCTTCCCAACTATGAGTTCAGAAAACCTGTACCTGGACAAATGGTGGACGCATATCTGGGAATTGATTCGGGAAGCACCACCACAAAATTTGTCCTCCTGGACGAGGAGGAAACTCTTCTGTATGCCTTTTATGCGCCGAATGAGGGAAATCCTCTGATGGTGGCAAAATCAGCGCTTCTGGAACTGAAGGCATCCTATGAGCAGGCAGGGGCAAAGCTGAACATCCTTGCAGCCGGGACCACAGGCTACGGGGAGCTTTTGTTCGCCAACGCCTTTGATACGGAGTGCCATGTGGTGGAGACGGTAGCACATACGCGGGCTGCCGCAAAATACGTCAAGGACGTAAGCTTTATCCTGGATATCGGCGGACAGGACATGAAGGCGATCTGGGTGGATCAGGGCGTGATCACCAATATCGTGGTCAATGAGGCATGTTCCTCCGGCTGCGGCTCCTTTTTGGAAAATTTTGCGGCAACCCTGAACATTCAGGCGCAGGATATCGCCAACGCGGCGTTCGCATCAGAAAACCCTGCGGTTTTGGGAAGCCGGTGTACGGTATTTATGAACAGCAGCGTGATCACGGAACAGCGGAACGGAAAGACACCGGAGGATATCATGGCAGGGCTCTGCCGTTCCATCGTTGAGAACGTTTTTACCAAGGTAATCCGTATGTCCAACGTGGAAAGCTTAGGGAACAAGATCGTCGTGCAGGGAGGAACCTTCCGCAATGACGCAGTTCTCCGCGCCCTGGAGCAGTATATCGGCAAGAAAGTCGTCCGTGCGCCCTATCCCGAGGAGATGGGAGCCATCGGCGCGGCGCTGATCACCAAAGAGCGCTTTCAGCGGGGAAAGGATGAAAGGACGTTTATCGGGCTGGACGCTATGGAGGATTTTTCCTACCGGCAGGAGGCAAATGCACCCTGTCCTTTCTGTATGAACCACTGTAAGCGGACGATCGTCACCTTTTCCAATGGGAAGACCTGGGTCACCAACAACCGCTGCGAGCGGGGAGAGGTCTTAGGGGATCCGAAGACGGATGCGGTGAAGGAAAAGCTGAGAGAGCAAAAGAAACAGAAGGCAAAGGTTCCCAATCTGTTTCAGACGAGAAAGAAGCTTTTGTTCCGGGAATATCCTTACAGGCTGGTGGAACGCAAAAAAGACGTGACCATCGGGCTTCCGAGAGTCCTGTCCTACTGGGAGAATATGCCGTTTTGGTCTACCTTCTGGCGGGCGCTGGGCTTTCAGGTCCAGATCTCCGATCCCAGCACCAGGAAGATCTATGAGAATGGTCTGTCGGCGGTTACTTCAGATACGATCTGTTTTCCTGCCAAGCTGGTGCACGGCCATATCAGAAATCTGGCGGAGAAAAAGGTGGATCGGATTTTCATGCCGTCTATCACCACGGTACCGTCTGAGAATACGGAGAAAACTAGCCAGTCCATGTGCGCGGTGGTAAAAGGATATCCCATCGTGATCCGAAATTCCGACGATCCCGAGAAGCGGTTCCAGATTCCCTTTGACGCGCCGCTCTTCCATTGGTATCGGACGGAAGACCGGGATCTCCAGCTCACTCAATATATGGAAGAGAAATTCCAAATTCCAAGGAAAAGTGTGCTGGCAGCCATCAAAATGGCGGATGCGGCGCAAAATACGTTCCGGAAGGAACTGCAGGAAGAAGGAAGGGCGGTTCTGGAAAAGATGGAGCGGACAGGAGGCTATGCGATAGTGCTGGCATCCAGACCCTATCAGAATGACGATCTGGTCAACCATGAACTGCCGGAAATGTTTACCAAATTGGGTATCCCGGTCCTGATGGCAGATTCGGTGCCGGGGATCGAGAGGGTGGATCTGAGCCGCAGCCGGTTGGATGTGGTCAATAATTATCATGCCAGAATGTTGTCCACAGCCGTGCTGGCAGCAGAAAACCCACATCTGGAATATGTGCAGCTGGTCAGCTTCGGGTGCGGGCATGATGCCTACCTGTCCGATGAGATCATCAGAATGATGAAGGAGATTTCAGGGAAGGTTCCGCTGATCCTGAAGGTGGACGAAAGCGATATCCAGGGTCCTTTAGGAATCCGGGTACGTTCCTTTGTGGAAACTGTATCCATGAAGCGGGAGAAAAACCAAAAGAATCAGATCCATGAGCTTCCAGACCCCTATCCGGTCAAGTTTACCAAAGAGAGCCGGAAGGAAAAGGTGGTATTGGTGCCCAACACCTCCCATGCCTTCTGCAGGATCATGTCAGCAGCGCTGTACGGGCAAGGAATCAAAACAATTCCGCTGGAGATCGGCAGAGAGGAAGCCATCCGTCTTGGAAAGCAGTATGTGCATAATGATATTTGCTTCCCGGCACAGATCGTCATCGGCGAGGCACTTTCTGCTTTGAAGAGCGGAAAATACAATGACTGCGAAGTGGCAATCGGAATGGGAAAATATGTGGGAGACTGCCGATTGACCCATTACGGGGCGCTCCTTCGGAAAGCGCTGGATGATGCGGGATTTTCCCATGTCCCCATTTTGACCAATGATGATGTGGATTATCACGATATGCATCCGGGATTCAAGATGAACCTCGCATCAGCGATCAGGATTGCCTTCGCTCTGCCCATGATCGATATCCTGGAGGAACTGCTGAGAAAGATCAGACCCTATGAGCTGAAGCCAGGAAGTACAGACGCGGCTTTTGAGAAAGCCATGGACAAAGTGGTGATCGGTCTTCAAAGGCATGGCGTTTCCGGGGCGGAGAGAGGATTCCGGAAAGCCATCAACATGATGAAATCCGTGAAATACGACCGTTCCAAACCAAAGCCACAGGTCCTGATCGTAGGCGAATACCTCCTGAACTTCCATCCGGGAGCCAACCACGATATCGAGGCATACCTGGAGAAAAACGGCTTTGAGATCATAGAAGCCCGCATGACAGACGTCATCCGCAAAACCTACTTTTATCAGGATGCCCAGATCAAGGAATATCACCTGAAGAAGCCTCTGGACAAGAAGATTTGGTTCAGGACTGCGGACAACATCTTTAACCTTGCCCATTCGGCGGCTGACAGGATCGCATCCAGCCATCCGCTGTACGAAAAAGCCCTGAGGATGCAGGACATGGTCAAGGACAGCGATCCCATCATCCACCACACCTTTGACGCAGGAGAAGGTGTGCTGATCCCCGGGGAGATCCTCCACCACGCAAAGCACGGATGCCGAGCCTTCGTGATCCTGCAGCCCTTTGGCTGTCTGCCGAACCATGTGGTGGGACGGGGAATCTGCAAGAAATTAAAAGAGATGTACCCGGATGTGCAGATCCTGCCGCTGGACTATGACCCGGATGTCAGCTTTGCCAATATTGAAAACCGCCTGCAGATGCTGATTATGAATGTGAAGAAGCAGGAGGAATGATTTATCGACAGAACCCCTTTTCTGTGCTATGATTATACTTACACGATCATAGAACAGAAAGGGGTATTTTCATGGAAAATACGTCTGAAAATAGGCAGAAAAATCAGGCTGCAAAGCCTTTAAAGCATATTAATATCAGGCTTTTAGCGCATGTGGACGCCGGAAAGACAACCTTGGCAGAAGCGATTCTCTATCTTACCGGGAGTATCCGAAAACTTGGAAGGGTAGATCACCAGGATGCGTTTTTGGATACGGATTCCATTGAGCGGGCGAGGGGAATTACGATTTTTTCCAAGCAGGCACAGCTTGAATTTGCGAACACTTCCGTGACGCTTCTGGATACGCCGGGGCATGTGGATTTTTCGGCGGAGATGGAGCGGACCTTGAAGGTATTGGACTATGCGGTGCTGGTGATCAGTGCTGCGGACGGAGTCCAGAGCCATGTGAGAACCTTGTGGTCTCTCTTGAAACGCTATGGGGTTCCAGTATTTTTGTTTGTGAACAAGATGGACCAGCCCGGAGCGGATGGGGCGGCAGTCCTGAAAGAACTTAAAGAACAGCTGGATGACGGGATCCTGGATTTTGGCAGCAGGGCTCAGGAGGAATTTTGGGAAGAGATGTCCATGCTGGATGAGGATGCGATGGAAGAGTATCTGGAGAAGGGGACGATTGGGGAAGAAACGATCCTCCGGCTGATTCGGGAGCGGGTCGTATTTCCGTGCTATTTCGGCTCTGCGCTGAAAATGTTCGGCGTGGAGGAGCTCTTGGAGGGGATCGACTGTTTTACCAGGGCGCCGGAATACGGAGCGGCGTTTAAGGCGCGGGTGTTCAAAATCACCAGGGACGAACAGGGGAATCGTCTGACCCATCTGAAGATTACCGGAGGGACGCTGCAAGTCAAGGAAGTCCTGAAAGGCGGGGGAGAACATCCCTGGGAGGAGAAGGTGGATCAGATTCGGATCTTCCAGGGGGCAGGTTATACGGCGGTTAAGGAGGCGAAGGCGGGAACCGTCTGTGCAGTGGTCGGCTTGTCGCAGACCATAGCGGGGGAAGCCTTGGGAGAAGAGGAAGCACTTCCAGCCCCGGTGCTGCTTCCGGTGCTCAGTTATCGGATTGAGCTGCCGGAGGGATGTGATGTCCTGGTGATGCTTAAGAAACTGAAAGAGCTTGAGGAAGAGGTGCCGGAGCTTCATATTGTCTGGAATGAGGAGCTTCGGGAGATCCATGTCCAGGTGATGGGAGAGGTTCAGCTGGAAATCCTGAAAAGCATGATCCACAGCCGGTTTGGCGTGGATGTGGAGTTCGGGCAGGGAAATATCGTCTACAAAGAAACGATCACTGCCCCGGTGGAGGGGGTAGGTCATTTTGAACCCCTGCGCCATTATGCGGAGGTGCACCTTCTTCTGGAACCCACCAAGAGGGGGAGCGGGCTTCAGTTTGCATCAGACTGCAGTGAGGATCTTCTGGACCGGAATTGGCAGAGGCTGATCCTGACACATTTAGCGGAGAAGCAGCACAGGGGAGTGCTGACGGGCGCTGAGATCACGGATATGCGGATCACGCTGATTGCGGGAAAGGCGCATACAAAGCATACAGAAGGCGGAGATTTTCGGCAGGCGACCTACCGGGCAGTCCGCCAGGGGCTCCGCATGGCGGAGAGCATCCTTCTGGAACCCTATTATGACTTCCTGCTGGAAGTCCCGCAGGACAAGCTGGGAAGGGCGATGTCCGATGTCCAAAGGATGGAGGGAGAGTTTGAGCCTCCTGCCATGGAGGGGGAGTGGGCGATCTTGAAGGGGAGCGCGCCTGTGGCAACCATCCGGGGATACCAAAGAGAGGTCATCTCCTATACCGGGGGACGGGGAAAGCTTTCCCTGAACTTCCGTGGCTATGAGCCCTGCCATAATGCCGAGGAGGTAATTCAGGAAGCGGCATATGACCCGGAGGCGGATCTTGAGAATCCTACGGGCTCGGTATTTTGCTCCCACGGGGCAGGATTTGTGGTTCCGTGGAACGAGGTGCCAGATTATATGCACATCCAGAGCGGATGGAAGGAAGAAAAACAGGAGACGGAGGAAAAGAAGGAACCCGTCAGGGCGCCTATGGAACGAAGCTTTGCGGATGATAAGGAGCTCCGGGAGATTTTTGAACGGACATACGGTCCGGTGAAGCGGAAACAGGCTGGATGGGAGAGAAAGACAGTGCGGGCAGCCAGCGAGGATGCCGGAAAGAGGCGCCCCCCGAAAAGCCTGCAATCCTCCACAGAGTACCTCCTGGTGGACGGCTACAATATTATCTTTGCCTGGGACGAGCTGAAGGAACTGGCGAAAACCAATATGGCTGGGGCGCGGAGTAGGCTGATGGATGTTCTGAGCAATTATCAGGGTTACACCAGACAGAAGGTGATCCTGGTCTTTGACGCCTACAAGGTGGAGGGAAACCAAGGTGAAGTCCTGAAATATCACAATATCCATGTGATTTTTACCAAGGAGGCGGAGACGGCAGACCAGTATATCGAGAAGACGGTTCACGAGATCGGGAAAAAATATCAGGTCACAGTGGCGACATCAGACGCGTTGGAACAGGTAATCATCCTGGGGCAGGGTGCCAAGAGGATGTCGGCAAAGGGACTTTGGGAGGAAATTTTGATGATTCAGAGGGAAATCCACAGGGATTATCTGGATCAGCCTAGTATGGGAGGTAAGGATTACCTTTTGAGCCATCTTCCAGAAGAAGCGGCAGCATATATGGAAGAGATCCGTTTGGGCAGGAGATCCTTTGGCGAAGGGAAAAAACTTGACAGGGAATAGGAAATATGTTATCTTTGCACAAGAGAAAGGATGTGAAGATAGCGTGGAAGAAGATTCAGACGAAGATCATACGGCTAAGAATACATGGATGAATATTTCACGCCTTATTATGGATATATAGAAGGTATAGTCTGTGAAAAACCAGACTATACCTTTTTGTACTTTAAAATGGGATAATTCCCCATGAAATCCATAATAAGACGAGAAAAGAAAGTGAGAGATAACGTATGATTGGTTCCATAGTAACATTGGTAATCTTGGTAATCTTGAACGCGATATTCGCAAGTGCCGAGATTGCTGTAATATCCATGAATGATGCAAAGTTGAAAAGGCTTGCGGAGGACGGAAATAAACGAGCAGTCAAGCTTGCTTCCCTGACAGAACAGCCCGCCAAGTTTTTGGCAACGATCCAGGTAGCCATTACACTGGCAGGTCAGCTGGGAAGTGCGGTTGCGGCTGACAGATTTGCCGGACCTCTGGCGGCGGTTCTGGTAAATGCCGGAGTACCGGTTGCGGAGGGGGTTCTCCGAAATATTGCCCTGGTGGTGATTACGCTGGTGCTTGCCTATTTTAACTTGGTGTTCGGCGAGTTGGTTCCCAAGAGAATCGCTATGCAGAAATCAGAGCAGCTTGCCCTTGGAATGGCAAATATGCTCTATGGCGTGTCAAAAGTAGCCGCTCCCCTGGTAGCTTTGCTTACCTTTTCTACCAACACGATCTTAAAGCTGATAGGAATTGCGCCTAACCAGGAGGATGATGCGGTGACGGAAGAGGAGATCCGGCTGATGCTGGCGGAAGGAAACGAACAGGGCATCATCGATGAACATGAAAATAAGATTATCCAAAATGTGTTTGAATTTGACGATATATCCGCAGAGCAGCTCTGCACCCATCGAATGGATGTATGTGGGCTGGATACGGAGGATACCATGGAGACTTGGGAGCAAACCATCTGGGAGGAAAACCATAGCTTTTACCCGGTGTATGAAGGAAATAAGGACGAAATCATCGGTGTGCTGGATACGAAATATTATTTCCGTTTAAAGGACAAATCCAGAGAGAGCGTGCTTCAAAAGGCAGTAAAGGAAGCCTTTTTCATACCAGAGGATATGAAGGCAGATACCCTGTTTGAAAAGATGCGGACAGAAAGAAAGTATTTTGCCATCCTTTTGGATGAGTATGGAGGAATGTCCGGAATCATTACGCTCCACGATCTGATGGAGGCGTTGGTGGGTGATCTGTATGAGGAAGAAGAAACGGAGATCCGGGAAAATATTTCCAAGATAGAGGAGGGCGTCTACCGGATTGCCGGGGAAGCAGAGCTTTCGGAGATTGAGAAGGAATTGAAGGTAGAGCTGCCTACTGACCAGTATGATACCTTTAATGGTTTAGTATATAGTATCATAGGAAGAGTCCCGGAAAATGGAGAAAAATTCTCCTGTGAAGGATTCGGGCTTTCGATTCAGGTTGAAAATGTAGAGCGCCACTGTATCGATTGGGCAGTGGTAACAGTGATGCCAACGAAGGAGAATGAGGAAGAAGCCTGATAAGAGGACACCTATTTTTTTCATAAAATTCACAGAAGAACCATAGATATCTTTTATAGTAGACCTGTGACTGCGGCGATATTCAGAGAAAGGAACAGGTGAAATAAGGAGTTGGGCGGTGAGGACCAGGCTGTCTCGGAAGATCAGGAGACAGAGGAGCCAGGAATGCTGGAACTGACCGGAGAAGAAAGAACGATTCCTTTGTCAGAGGATACGGAGGTCGTAGAAATATCTATGGGAGGACGTCCGGAAGGGGAAGAGCCACCAGAAGGACAAGAACCTAGTTTTTACGGAGTCGGAGCAGCGATTTTGGCGGAAGAAGGAACCGTTTCGATCAGTGAAAGTACGATTTCGACGGATGCGGATGGCGGTGCTGGGATATTTGCATATGGGAATAGTACGGTTTATGTGGCGGATACTGAGATTTACACAGAGAAAGATACTTCGGGAGGAATCCATGCAGCAGGAAGAGGAACTCTGTATGCGTGGGATGTGAGTGCTGCGACGAAAGGGGAGTCCTCCGCAGCGATCCGAAGCGACCGGGGCGGTGGTACCATGATTGTGGAAGGCGGAGATTATACCACGGAAGGAACTGGTTCGCCTGCTGTATACTGCACTGCCGATATAGCCGTCAAGGATGCAGAACTTACCGCAGGCAATTCGGAGGCTGTGTGTATGGAAGGACTTAACACCCTCCATCTGTTTGACTGTGAGCTTAGCGGCAATATGCAGGATTTGGATCAAAATGACTGCACCTGGACTATCATTGTATATCAGAGTATGTCTGGAAGATGTGATCTGGGATTCCATCAGCAGTTTGTATTCCCAAGGGCAGATTCTGGACGAAAATGGAAACTCAGTCAGCATTGTGGGATCAGACGGCACCACTTATGTGGAAGGAGACAGCTCCTATACGGTAACGTTAGATTCCTATGAAAATACGGTGGATCTTACCGAAGCTGCGGAGAGCGCTTCGTGGGATGATGATCAGGTGGAACAGCCGCAAATGTTATGAGAGGGTGCCTTTGAAAGTTAAAGTGAATGTAAAGTTCCGGTCACAGTATTTTGGGGGAATCTTCACGGAAGGGACAAAGATTTTGTTTATAGTATGCCTTGTAACTGGAACGGTGATTCAGAAAGGATGAGGTGTATTATGAAGAATAAATACGTGGCAATTATGCTGGGACTGGTGCTGGCAATCTCTCCAGCTGCTGTATATGCATCAGAGACGGAAACAGAAAGTATGGAAGCTTCTACAGGAGATGCCGAGACGGATATGTCAGAGGACACATTAGAGGACGTGTCGCAGGAGCTTATTCTTGGAGAGGTAGCTTCTATTGAGGAGGACAGCATTACAGTGAAGCTGGGAACCCGGCAAGAGCCGCCGGCAGACGGCACGGAAGTGCAGGGAGAAACGTCTACGACGGAGGACGGGACGGACGAAGAGACCGAGGAGAGTGAGACTGGAACAGAAGAGACAAGCGGGGATGAAGAGACAGAAGAAAGTACAGAAACGGAAGCTATCAATGCCGGGGAGCCAGGAGCTATGTTGGAGCTGACCGGGGAAGAGCAGACGATTCCGATCACAGAGGATACGATCGTCTTGAAGATTTCAATGGAGAAGCCGGATTCTGGGGAGACGATCAGCGAGGCAAATTCCGGCATCCCAGGCGAAGACATGGAACCGGAAAGTGAGACGGCTTCTTTGGAAGACATTTCAGAAGGTGATGTGGTGGAAATAGAGTTGGATGACAGCGGCAATGCAGCGGTCATTACAATCCAATCCATGGATTAAAGGAAAAGCGCGGAGAAACCAGTTTCTCCGCGTTTTTCCTTTATAAAAAATTTCATAGATCTTATGTTAATACCAGCGCACCATAGGAAGATGATTGTTAATACCTTTGGTTGCCAGAATCTGATGCAGGTCGATGATACCATTGTGGAAGGTAGCGGCACAGGCGGACAAATAAAGATTCCACATGCGCAGGAAACGGTTGTCAAACATCTTTCGGGCTTCTTCGATATGCTCCTCGTAATTTTTCTGCCAGCATAGAAGTGTCTTGTTGTAATGAAGACGTAGATTTTCCACATCTATGGTATGGAAATTGTCTTCTGCCATGCAGGAGAGCATTTCGCGGAGGCTCGGAACCATTCCGCCTGGAAAAATATACTTTTTGATCCAGGCGTCTCCAGGATGCTCCTTCAGGGCACTGATGAAATGGAGAAGAAACAGCCCGCCGTCATTCAGCGCATCCTTGACGCAATCAATGAACAGCTGGTAATTATCACGCCCCACATGCTCCACCATGCCGACGCTGACAACGCGGTCGAATTTTCGGTTCAGTTTCGAAAGATCACGGTAATCCAAAAGTTCCACGGTGAGGAAATCCTGGAGTCCTTCCTTCTGGATTCGTTCCTGAAACTCTTTGTACTGTTCATGGCTTAAGGTGATTCCAGTACCCTGAACCTTATACTTCTTGGCAGCCTCGATGAGGAGAAAACCCCAGCCGCATCCAATGTCCAGAAGGCTCATTCCTTCCTTCAGATAGAGCTTTTGCAGGATGTAATCTACCTTATTGACCTGTGCTTCATAAAGCGTATCTGTAGGATTTCGGAAATAAGCGCAGGAATAGCTCATGGTTTCATCCAGCCACAGCTTATAGAAATCGTTGCCGATGTCGTAATGGCTGGTGACCTCTTTTTCCTGATTTTTTTTGGAAGTGGAGGTATGAATTAGTTTTTTCAGAGCTTTCGTATCTGT
>DVFT01000079.1 GCA_018713105.1 Candidatus Limivivens merdigallinarum
TGATATGATACAGCAGAGATGCCGGATCAAATCGAAAAGTTGAAGTTGGAGTATTTTACTTCAACTATAGCGGAATACCTTGTGAAAAAATAGCCATTATTTTATTGAGCGCTTACGTATAAGGTGTGGAAAAGCTTTAATAGCGCATCAAAAACGCAGAAATATTGTTCGCATGATTGTTATATCAAGGATCGTTTTTATAGAGAAGAACAAATGGAATATGTAATAGAAAAGCTAAAAAAGGGTGAAAGGGTTGAGAATACACCGCAGTGGATCAAAGATTTGCTGGTATGAAATATCAAGATCGCCCTATTTTTTATGCGTATTTTTCGGCTGTAAGGTTCAGATTGCACCCCTCCGGTATTGCGAGGGGTGCAATTTTAAAGATGGCGTGTGGCAATTTAAAGGTAGGTTAATTGCTAAAATGTACAAATAAGACATGCTGTAGACCCCTTAATTTCCTATTTTATGGTTCCACAAGTCTGTCGGGCATCCTGTTTCTGGACGAGCTGACGGAGTTCGAGAAGGGGACGCTGGAGGTCTTAAGACAGCCTCTGGAGGAACGGAGGATCTGCATCAGCCGGAATTTCGGATCCTATGAATATCCGGCAGACTTCCTTCTGGTGGCGGCCATGAATCCCTGCAGGTGCGGCTACTACCCGGATCTGGAGAGGTGTACCTGCAGCATCAGGGAGATCCATCAGTATCTCCACAAGATCAGCCAGCCGTTTCTGGACAGGATGGATCTTTGCGCCGAGGTGTCCCGGATGGATTACCGGGCGCTGATTTCCAAAAGAGCCGGGGAATCCACCAGAGAGATCAAGGAGAGGGTAGAGAAAGCCCATCAGATCCAGAAGGAACGCTATTCGGGAACTCCTTACCGCTTCAACGGCGACCTGGATCGGAGAGGGATCGTGAGGTTCTGTGCCCTGGGAAAGGAGGAGGAACGATTTCTGGAGGAGGTCTACAAAAGCCTGGCGCTGACAGCGCGGGGATACCACAAGCTGATCAAGGTAGCGAGGACCCTGGCAGACATGGAAGGGGAGGAGAGGATCCGAATCCCCCATCTGAAGGAAGCGGCAGGCTTTCGGTCTGCTGATAAACGATACTGGAATTAGGAGGAGGTCATATGGAACAATATGAATGCTGGCTTGCTTTTCGGGAAACACTGACAAATGCGAGAAAAAGGAAATGCCTGGAATATTTTGGGAGCGCGCAAACTATTTTTATAGCGTCAGCATCCCAGATCGAGACGGTGCCCTTTCTCAGGGAGGAGGAGAAAAGAGAGCTGATCCTAAGCCGCACGGAGCGGGAGCTTATGCGGGAACGAAACATCCTCTCTTCTCTTGGAATGCAGTTTGTGGGACGAAGCGAGGAAGCCTACCCGGAACGGCTGAAGTATCTGCTGGATGCTCCGGCGGGGCTCTTTGTCCTTGGAAGGCTTCCGGATCCGCAGAAAACTGCCGTTGCCCTGGTAGGCGCCCGCTATGCCACCGGGGAGGGATGCTATACGGCGAGAGAGGCGGCAGCGGCGCTGGCTGGGGCGGATGTGGAGGTGATCTCAGGCATGGCGACCGGCATTGACGGGGAAGCGCAGGAAGCGGCATTGGATGCAGGGGGAAGAAGCTATGCCGTCCTGGGGTGCGGGGGAGATATCTGTTATCCGAAGAACAACAAGGCGCTTTACCAGAGGCTGAAGGAAGAAGGAGGGATCCTCTCCGAGTATCCGCCAGGGACGGAGCCAAAGCCCTACTATTTTCCGGAAAGGAACCGGATCATCTCCGGGCTCTCCGATGTCGTCCTGGTGGTGGAGGCGAGAAAAAAGAGCGGTTCCCTGATTACGGCTTCTCTGGCGCTGGACCAGGGACGGGATGTCTTTGCCGTCCCTGGAAGGATCCACGACTCCTTAAGCGAGGGATGCAATGAACTGATCCGTCAGGGCGCAGGCATTTTTTGCTCTCCGGGAAGCTTTCTTTTGGATCTCGGGCTTGAGGGCGCTTCCGGAGAAAAAGAGAAAAAAAACCAGTTGCTACTTGCAAAATCCGAAAATATGGTTTATAGTTGTGTAGATTTGCGGGGAAAAAGCCTTGACGAGCTGTCTAGGAGCAGCGGTCTTTCCGTGAGCGATACCATCAAGGCGCTGACGACTCTGCAGATTCAGGAATTAGTGGAAAAAAAGGCAGGTCTTTATAGAAGGAAAAAGCAGAGCCTTTCCAAATAGCCATATACATGACGGAGGTTTCGCACATGGCAAAGTATTTAGTGATTGTGGAATCACCTACGAAAGTAAAAACCATCAAGAAGTTTTTGGGAAGCAATTATGAGGTGGCAGCTTCCAACGGACACGTAAGGGATCTTCCCAAAAGCCAGATGGGTGTAGATATTGAACATGACTACGAGCCAAAATACATTACAATAAGGGGAAAGGGAGACATTCTGGCGGCTCTTAGAAAGTCTGCGAAGAAGGCAGACAAGGTCTATCTGGCAACGGACCCTGACCGCGAGGGAGAAGCGATTTCCTGGCATCTGTCTATTGCCCTTAAGCTGGAGCCGAAGAAAATGTACCGGATCACCTTCAACGAGATCACCAAGAATGCGGTGAAGGATTCCTTAAAGCACGCAAGGGATATTGATATGAACCTGGTGGATGCCCAGCAGGCGCGAAGGGTTCTGGACCGAATCGTGGGCTACAAGATCAGCCCACTTCTGTGGGCAAAGGTAAAAAGGGGCTTGAGCGCAGGAAGGGTACAGTCCGTGGCGCTCAGGATGATCGCGGACCGGGAGGAGGAAATCAGCGCCTTCATTCCGGAGGAATACTGGACGCTGGAGGCGGACTTTTCAGTAGAAGGAGAAAAGAAACCGCTCCGCGCCAAATTTTATGGGAAATCCGGTCAGAAGCTTTCCATCAGCAGCAAAGAGGAAGCAGAGACGATCATGGATTCCCTGAAAGGCGAAAGTTTCCAGGTGGTGGATGTGAAGAAGGGCGAGAGGACGAAGAAAGCTCCGCTGCCCTTTACCACCAGTACTCTTCAGCAGGAGGCATCGAAGGTTCTGAACTTTTCGACCCAGAAGACCATGAGGATTGCCCAGCAGCTCTATGAAGGAATTGATGTCAAGGGGAACGGCACGGTAGGTCTGATCACTTACCTGCGTACGGATTCTACACGTATTTCCGAAGAAGCGGACAGCATGGCAAGAAGTTACATTGCAAGCCATTACGGAGAACACTATGCAGCGTCACACCCGGAGGAGAAGAAGAGCGGCAAGAGGATCCAGGACGCCCACGAGGCAATCCGTCCCTCAGATATCTCCCGGACGCCGGTGGAGATGAAAGAATCCCTGACAAGGGATCAGTTCCGGCTGTATCAGCTGATCTGGAAACGGTTCACCGCAAGCCGTATGGAGAATGCCCGCTACGAGACCACCCAGGTGAAGATCGGGGCAGGGGAGTATCTCTTTACCGTGGCTGCCTCCAAGCTTGCTTTTGACGGCTTCATGTCTGTCTATGTGCAGGAGGGCGAGGAGAAGGAGGAGAGCAATCTGCTTCTCAAAGGGCTGGATACGGATTCCAGGCTCAGCCTGAAGGAATTTCTTCCGGAACAGCATTTTACCCAGCCGCCCGCACATTTCACCGAGGCGGCGCTGGTCAAGGCGATGGAGGAACAGGGAATCGGGCGCCCCAGCACCTATGCGCCCACGATCACGACGATCATTGCCAGACGCTATGTGGCAAAGGAAAATAAAAATCTATATATGACGGAGCTTGGCGAGGTGGTCAACTCCATCATGAAGCAGTCCTTCCCCAGCATTGTGGATGTGAATTTCACAGCCTATCTGGAAGCTTTGCTGGATAAGGTGGAGGAAGGTACTGTAAATTGGAAGACGGTCATCCGGAATTTCTATCCGGATCTTGAGGAGCTCATCGAAAAAGCCGAGAAGGAGCTGGAGCACGTAAAGATTGAGGACGAGGTGACGGACGTCATCTGTGATAAGTGCGGCAGGAATATGGTGGTCAAATATGGTCCCCATGGGAAATTCCTGGCGTGCCCGGGATTCCCGGACTGCAAGAACACGAAGCCGTACCTGGAGAAGATCGGCGTTGCCTGCCCCAAGTGCGGCAAGGATATCGTCATCCGCAAGACCAAAAAAGGGCGCAGATATTACGGATGTGAGGACAATCCGGAGTGCGATTACATGTCCTGGCAGAAGCCTTCCGGAAAGTTGTGTCCCAAATGCGGGTATATGCTCGTAGAAAAAGGCAATAAACTTGTATGCAGCGGTGAAGCCTGTACCTATGTGGAGGAAAAAGCTAAATAACAGAAAATAAGATAATTTTTCAGATTTACATTGAAATTCAGAAAACTCTGTGCTATAGTGATATTGGGACGTAGTATGTTTATTGTGTTGAGATGGACATAGCCAAAAAATCACCAGGCAAGGAGGTTACTATGAGCGTACAATTATTAGACAAAACAAGAAAGATCAACAAGCTTTTACACAATAACAACTCAAGCAAGGTCGTATTTAATGACATCTGTGAAGTGCTGACGGAGATCCTGGATTCCAACATTCTGGTAATCAGTAAGAAGGGAAAAGTTCTTGGTGTGAGTCTATGTTCAAAAGTTGAGGAGATCAAGGAACTGATCGAAGACGAAGTGGGCGGATACATTGACAGTATGCTGAATGAACGTCTCCTGGGCGTTCTTTCCACCAAGGAAAATGTCAATCTGGAGACTTTAGGGTTTGAGGGAGAGGACATCAAGAAATACCGCGCAATCATCAATCCCATTGACATTGCGGGCGAGCGTTTGGGAACGGTATTTATGTATAAGTCAGACAGCCAGTATGAAATTGACGACATCATCCTCAGCGAGTATGGCACCACAGTCGTAGGACTGGAGATGATGCGCTCCGTTCACGAGGAAAATGCAGAAGAAAGCCGAAAGGTTCAAATCGTCAAATCAGCAATAAACACGTTATCGTTCTCAGAGTTGGAGGCTATCATCCATATTTTCGACGAGCTGGACGG
Organism: Candidatus Limivivens merdigallinarum; assembly: GCA_018713105.1. Lineage (GTDB taxonomy): Bacteria > Bacillota > Clostridia > Lachnospirales > Lachnospiraceae > Limivivens > Limivivens merdigallinarum. Next base: position 5,030 of record DVFT01000079.1, read on the forward strand.
TATGGAAGGGATTCTGGTGGCAAGCAAGATTGCAGACAGAGTGGGCATTACCCGTTCCGTGATCGTGAATGCGCTGCGCAAGTTTGAGAGTGCAGGTGTCATCGAATCACGTTCCAGCGGTATGAAAGGCACCTACATCAAGGTGGTAAATGATGTGGTGTTTGAAGAACTGGCAGAGTTGAAGAAACAGAGGAAATAGCAGGGATATACGAAAGATGGCGCTGTCCGGAAAGGATGGCGCCATCTTTCGTATAATGCGGCTGCCCTCCGGCCAACAACGCTGAACGTCCGGATCCAATAGAAAAAATATAAAAA
>DVFT01000080.1 GCA_018713105.1 Candidatus Limivivens merdigallinarum
AAATTCACTCTTTTTGTCAATGATCCGCAGATAATGTAAGTACATGGTGGCATTCCGATATAGGATCTGCAGGATGAAACGTGTCTTCTTATAAGTAAAAAAATCTCTCACCTTTCCATCCATGAAGGCACCCAATACCGGAGTATCCTCCAGGCAGACCGTAAAGATAATATCATCTGTCACAATAATAGACAGAGGAATGGTACCGAACCAATCCTTGTCGTTCCTCTCCTCGATCACAGGGATATCCACCAAAATCATCGTATAATTATCTTCCACCTGGATACGGGAACGTTCTTCCTCATCCAAAGGAGACCGCACATCATCGGGATCGATGTTGTATTGGGTCGCAATATCTAGGATCTCCGTCGCCGTGGGGTTGACGAGGGCGATCCAGCAGCCCTCTTGTGCCTCGTTTACCTGATGAATTCCTCTGTCGATCGTACGAAAAATCTTAATCATGGTTCCATATTCTCCTTTCGCTTCCCATTCTGAAATACAGCACAGGAAACCAATCGGAGGTAAGCCTGTACTATACTCTTCCCTTTAACGGGATCTCATATTCTCTTCGCCGTCTAGTCTCAGGCCCACTTTCCATGGAATCACTCTCCTTTATTTTGTCACTAGTGCCATTATATGTTTTTCCTCTTTCTTTGTCAATCCGACGATAAATTTTTTTAAAAACTTCACATTCTTTTAACAGTTCTTTTTTCTTGAGTACTCCTCTTCGTTGGTATATAATGGACACAAATCTTTCAGGAAAGGATGATATTACTATGTCAGGTTCTTCGTTTGGAAATTATTTCCGTATCACAACGTGGGGGGAGTCCCACGGTCCGGCGATCGGCGTCGTGGTAGACGGATGCCCGGCAGGCTTAAGCCTGTCTCCGGAGGAAATCCAGAGCTATCTGGACCGCCGCAAGCCCGGACAAAGCAGATACAGCACTCCGCGCAAAGAGGAAGACCACGTCGAGATCCTCTCCGGCATCTTTGAGGGAAAAACCACCGGCACTCCCATCTCTATGATGGTGCCAAATACTTCCCAGCGTTCGAGAGATTATGCCGAAATCGCTTCGTATTATCGTCCCGGGCACAGTGACATGGTCTACGACCAGAAGTACGGCTTTCGTGATTATCGGGGAGGCGGACGCTCCTCCGGCAGGGAGACGATCGGACGGGTAGCTGCCGGTGCCATTGCCGTTAAGCTTCTGGATCAATTCGGGATTCAGTTCCTCACTTATACCAAATCCATCGGTCCGGTGGAGGCTTCCCCAAGCCGGTTCGACCGCAGCCAAATTTTTGATAATCCGCTGCATATGCCGGATTCTGAGGCAGCAAGGGAAGCGGCGCTTTATCTGGACACGCTCATCAAGAAAGGGGATTCCTGCGGCGGCATCATCGAATGTGTCGTCCGCAATCTCTGCCCCGGCATTGGAGATCCTGTCTTTGAAAAATTGGATGCAAACCTTGGGAAAGCCATTCTCTCCATCGGCGCTGTCAAGGGCGTAGAAATTGGGGACGGATTTGCGGCAGCCAAATCTACCGGAAGTGCCAACAATGATCCCTATACACGCTCTGCCGACGGTGATATTGTAAAACTTTCCAACCATTCCGGCGGAATTCTGGGCGGCATCAGTGACGGAAGCGACCTCATCCTCAGGGCAGCCGTCAAACCGACCCCCTCCATCGCCATGCAGCAGGATACCGTCACCAAGGATGGACAGGGAATCCAGGTACGCATTCAGGGACGCCACGATCCCGTCATCGTTCCCAGGGCAGTCGTTGTGGTGGAAGCCATGGCGGCCATTACGATCCTGGATCTGCTCCTGGCTTCCATTCCTTCCAGGCTGGACAATTTGAAGCGCTATTTCCGTTCCATCCGGGACAATTCCTGATTTTCGATCAGACAGCAAGCATTCCCATAGGCAGCGGACAAGCAGACGTTCTCTGCAACCTTTGGTGAAAGAAAGAGCAGCCGTTTTCAACAGATGCGGCTGCTCTTTTCCCTGCTTATCTTTTATTTTGTTTCATTGTCGAAAAATTCCCCTGCCTTGGAGATCAGGATGCAATTGGGTGTCTCAATGGAAATCGGCTTTCCTTTCATGACCAGCAGCCCCTTCTCATAATCGATATGGAAGAAACAGATCTCGTTGGATTCGTGGTTTAACACCACCAGGGTTTTCTCATCCGGGAAGACGGCCAGATCCTTGGGATACTTTCCGCTGATAGGAAGGATGCACACCTTGGTCAACAGCCCTGTCTCCTTGTCAATCTTAAAGACGCCTGCGCTGTTATCCCCTGCCGTGGAGCAGTACAGATAATTCCCGCTGGGCGCGATCTTCAGCCCGGAAGCAGCACATGCCACCTCCTGGGAATCCATCACCGTACTGACCTTCTGAAGCAGCTCAAACTGAGGAGTCTTGCCCTCCCCATTATAGCTGTATACCAGGATCTCATTGCTGAGTTCGCAGATTACATAAGCAAATCTGCCGTCTCTGCTGAAACGGATCCACCGGGGACCGGACTCCAGCTCACAGCGAACCACATCCACCAGCTTCAGCTTCCCGCTCATGGGATGTACCGTATAGATATTGATATGATCCACACCGTTGTCCACTACACAGAGGAACTTATTGTCCGGAGTAGGCATAACACAACTGATATGGGGACGGAAATTTCTCTCCGCCACGCTTCCCAAACCTTTGTGGAAAATACCATCCAGCACACGGCCCAGACGACCATCCTGATGAGTATGGACCACCGTCACCTTCCCATCATGGTATCCGCCAACAAACAGAAACCGGCCATCCTTTGAGGTGGAAAGGAAACATCCCCTCATCCCGTCGATCCCCACCTTGTTGATGGGCGTCAGTCCTCCATCTTCTTCAATCTTCATCACTGCCACACCTTCATCCGCAATGGAATAGAGATACTTTCCATTGTTGGACTTGGCGATGTGGGAGGCGTTGTTTACCGGGATGACATCCCGCTCCGTCATATATCCGTTCTCC
>DVFT01000081.1 GCA_018713105.1 Candidatus Limivivens merdigallinarum
TGCTGATTTTTTCTAACTTTGACAATTCTTCATCGGTCAACTTATCTTCCAACGCCGCCGTATTTACGTTTTCTTCTGTTTGCCGCATATCGGACATACCACTTAAAACTACAGCTACACCCGGAAGATTCATCACAAACCTAAGTGCCCATGCAGCCGGAGAAGCACCTGTTTTCGGGAGAAACTGTAAACATTCTTCCGGTAAATTTGCCAGCATACTGCCATGGACAGGCTCCATAACCATCACAGGAATGCCATACCCCCTTAAAATTTCATACTGCTGCTTTGCGGTTCCCTGATCCCAATCATAGTAATTTAGCTGTACCTGCACAAAATCCCAGTTTGGAAAGTTTTACATGATTTTTGATAACGTTTGATTGCGTCCCAGCACGTTATTCAAACTTTCTATCATAAAGCAGTGCGGCAATCAGCACCACAAAACAGGAACCTGCGTTGTGTACCAGCGCCCCGGTAGTGGGAGTCAATACTTCCATGAGCGACAGCACGATCGCTGCAAAATTAATGCACATCGACAGGGCAATGCTGGCTTTGATTGTCTGAACCGTTGCATTCGAGAGTCTCTTCAAATACGGGATTTTGGAAAGATCATCACTCATTAAGGCAACTTCTGCGGCGTCAATGGCTATGTCGCTTCCCATACTTCCCATTGCCACGCTTACGTCCGCCGTTTTCAAAGCCGGCGCGTCGTTGACACCGTCGCCGATCATGCACACCTTGTGATGTTCTGCCTGCAGTTTCTCAATGCCCTGCACTTTTTCTTCTGGCAATAATTCTGCCCGGACTTCGGAGATCCCAACCTGCTGCGCAAAATAATCAGCCGTTTTTTGATGGTCGCCGGTAAGCAGCACGGTTCGGGTGTGCATATCCGAAAGACGGGAAACCATGTCTTTCGCTTCTGGGCGCAGCACATCAGAAAGTGCGATAACACCGATACATTTGGAACCTTCCGCTATGAGAATCGAGGCTTTTCCTTGTGTGCGAAACCGTTCCAATGCGGATTGAACCCTGTCATCCATCGAAACTTCATGTTCAGTGAGGAATTTTTCGCTGCCGCAAAGCAATCTGCGATTGTCCACCTCCGCAAAAATCCCCTTGCCGGCCGTCATTCTGAAAGCCGTTGATTCCATCATCGGTACTTCTTTTGCCTTTGCATACGCCACAACCGCTTTTCCCAGCGGGTGTTCGCTTTTGGCTTCAGCGGAAGCGGTCAGGGAGAGCAAGTCTGTTTCACTGATTGCTGCATCAAAAGAAATCATGTCGCTGACATCTAAGCGCCCATAGGTTAACGTACCGGTTTTATCAAAAGCAATGGTGTCCACTTTCCCCATTTTTTCAAGGGCTTCGCCGGATTTAATCATCACGCCATGCTTGGTTGCCTGCCCGATTGCCGCCATAATTGCGGTAGGCGTCGCCAATACAAGGGCGCAAGGGCAGAACACAACCAGCACGGTGACTGCGGTAACGAGATTCCCGGTAAATACATAGGCTAAAATTGCGATGAGCAGGGCAACGGGAACCAGCCAGCTTGCCACTCTGTCGGCAATTCTCTGCATGGGAGCCTGTTTATTCTCTGCCTCCTGTACCATGCGGATCAGCTTTTGCAAAGAACTGTTTTCTCCCACTTTGGTTGCAGAGATATCAATTGAACCCAAACGGTTGATGGTACCGCAAAACACTTCTTCTCCCACGCCTTTGTCAACCGGCAGGGATTCCCCCGTCATAATTGACTGGTCAACCGAAGTTTCCCCGCTGATGATGGTTCCGTCAACCGGGACCGTTTCACCTGGAAAAATACGCAGGATATCTCCTTGCCGGATTTCCTCTGCCGGTATCAGTTCTTCTTTTCCGTCTTTTAACCTGCGCCCCTTTGCCGGTGCAAGGCTGATCAGTTTTTTCAAACCTTTTTTCGCCCGGTTTGTAGTAGCTTCCTCCAAAAGTGCGCCGATCGCCATGATAAACACGACTTCTCCTGCCGCAAACAAATCTCCGATTGAAATCGCGGCGAACATAGCAATACAAATCAAAAGAGCGGACGATATTTTGCTGATACCGGGATTGTGGATCATCCGCCAGATTGCCAGATACAAAAGTGGGATGCCGCTGATCACGATGGTGACCCATGCCGGGTCGAATGGGAGAAAAGAAATCTGCACTGGAACACCGCCAAATTCCTCCATGAAATGCGGGACTATATCCAACAGAAGAAATACACCAGCCACAATCGTCATGGGAAGCCCTGCCAGAAAGTCATTGAGTCTCTTTAACATCCTGATTCCTCCATTCCGTACGGCACTTCAGACAGATTCGTTCTTGATATTCGCTTACAGTTACCGTACAAGAAATTAAATAGCAAACACTTTGTTTTCTTTAATTGTAGGCAAACAGGAAGCAGAATTCAATGGATAATATCACCCCTGTGTTTTGTATGGAACATTTTTGAAAAATTGTACGATAAGAGCAAAACAAAATCGGCACCCTGGATTTTCCTCCAGGATGCCGTAACTCCCTTTCCGACCGTCCGGTCGATCATCATGATTTCTTTTCTTTTGTAAGTTCTGCCACGCCTTTCAGCGCCTTCACAGATGCCATGGGAACTCTTCCCAGACCATCCGGTCCGATGTTCAGAAGATAGTTGATTCCTAAGCTGTTCAAATGCTCCTTGATCTCAAAGATCTGCTCAGCCGTCTTGAAATCGTGGTCGTGATAGGAGAAGCCCCAGGAATGATTCATGGTTGCCGCTGTCTCATAGAGACCGTTTGGAGACGGCTTAAATCCGTCCACGGAATTGTAGTCCAGGTTCTCTCCGTCGGTATCCTCAATCTTGTCCGGGATCTCATTGTCGCCCAGGGATACATAATCGTATTTGCCGTTTCCAAGGCGGGAATTGATCAGGCAGTCCGGCTGCAGTCTCTTCACCGTATCATAGATTTCCTGGCTCTGCTCGTCCGTCAGTGTCATCGGCATATCAAACCATGCCGTTGCAATCTCGCCGTAATTGGTCATGATCTCCTCGATCTGCGGCATGATCTTGCTGCGGAAACAGATCTCGAAGTTTTTCTCGCCTGTAAAATCCCAGCTGTTGTCCCAGGTAGTGCCTGCGGTCTCAATATGGTTGGAGAGATAACCGCCGGCGTTGGGATCATGCCAGTCTAAATCCTGGGAATAGTAGATGCCGAATTTCAGCCCATTGTCTTTGCAGGCTTTCGCGAATTCTCCCACCACGTCCCGATGGAAGGGTGTCGCGTCATAGACATTGTAGGAATCTACCTTGGAGTGATACATGGCAAATCCATCGTGGTGCTTGGTGGTCACCACCAGATAGGTCATGCCGGCATCCTTGGCCAGCTTCACGATCTTGTCTGCATCGAAAAATACGGGATTGAACGCCTCTGCCAGTTTTCCATAGATGGCGTTCGGAATCTGGAATTTGGACTGGATCCATTCCGCATAAGCGCTGGACTGCTCCCCGTCGTATTCCCCTGCCAAAAGGGAATACAGCCCCCAGTGGATCATCATGCCGAATTTGGCTTCCTTAAACCATTTCATATTGTCATTCATCCTTTTGCCTCCTTTTTGGGGTAAGTTTTCTGCTCACCTGTTACCCCTATTGTACTTTGGATACTGTCCCCATTCAAGAGAGAAACCAGACAATCCTGCACTCATTATGTCGTTTTTTCGAATCTTTCTTGTCAGCTTCCGTCAAATCTGGTATGCTGTGTTTATCGTAATAACCAGTTGTATTTTGAATAACGACCAAAGGAGCTTCATGATGGAACTTACCTTCAATGGATTGAACATTCCTTTTTCCCTGGAAGGCGTTTCTTTTCACGCACACAGCCTTTCCCTGGACGCTTTTTCCGTTCCCCTGCCCGGTCACCGTCATGGCAGCGGGTGCTATGAGATCCACTATGTGACCTCCGGTATGGGGACTCTGAAGCTGGAGGGAGACACCTTTTCCATTATTCCCAATACCCTCTACGTCACCGGACCGAAAATTTATCATGAACAGATTCCAAACCTCCAGAATCCCATGCGTGAATACTGTATCTATCTCCAGACAGAGCAGTTCCGCACCCGCAATGCGTTCCTCCAGAAATTCCTGGACACCCGGAAATGGTTCGGTCAGGACACCCAAGGGCTCCTCCCCCTCTTCGAAACCATGTTTTTGGAGCTGAACCGGAAGCCGCCCTGCTATCTTGCCAAGGTGAGCACCCTGCTTTCCCAGCTGGTCATCCATCTCATCCGCAACTATGAATTCCGCCGGGAAAACGCAGTTCCTGAGGTCTCTCCTCCTTCTCCGGACAGCATGTCCCTCATTGCGGAGAAATGTTTTCTCTTTGAGTACGCTTCCATCACCCTTCAGGAACTGGCTGGGCGGCTTGGCATCAGCCCCCGGCAGACAGAGCGTTTTTTAAAAAAAGAATACGGAGAGAGTTTTCAGCAGAAAAAGACCCACGCGCGCATGGCCGCCGCCGCTTCCTTCCTGGCGGATCCTTCCCTGTCCATCACCGCCATCTCCGACCGGCTGGGGTACTCCTCTGCGGAGCATTTTTCCCATGCGTTCCGAAATTACTATGGTGTCAGCCCACGGCAGTACCGGAAGGATGCGGCTCTTTTTTAGCATTTGGCGGGCTGCCCTCCGGTCACACCAAAGGCTTCCGGAAACCATTTAAGAATGGAGTTCCGGAAGCCTTCTCTCATAAATTCTCTCTTTTTCGGTAAAACGTTATTCTGCTGCTGCGGCGGCTTCTTCTGCCGCTTCCTGTACTGCTTTCTCATATTCCTCCAGGATCACCGTCTGGATCCTGTCCCTGGTGGCGGAATTGATCGGATGTGCAATATCGCGGTACTCCCCGTCAGATGCCTTACGGCTGGGCATTGCGATAAATAACCCTTTTTCTCCTTCAATGACTTTGATATCATGTACTACAAACTCATCGTCCAGCGTAATGGACACGACCGCTTTCATTTTTCCTTCTTTTGCAACCTTGCGTACTCTTACATCAGTGATTCTCATTCCTCATAAGCCCCTTTCAAAATCTTTTTCATAACTGTCTTTAAAGAACGTAACGTTCATTCTTCTCGATGACAATCTTTATTCCGTCTTCGCCTACGTGGTAGGAATTCGCACGGATCGTATCGCGGCTTTCCACGATACAATTCTCTATGTGAGTATTATCTCCCAAATACACATCATTGAGAATGATAGAATTCTTGATCACACAATTCTCCCCTACGAAGACTTTCTTGAACAGTACGGAATTTTCGACCGTACCGTTGATGATGCAGCCTGCGGAAACCAAGCTGTTCTTAACGTTGCAGCCGGAATTGTATTTGGCCGGAGGCAGGTCGTCTACCTTGGAATAAATATCCGGATACTGACGGAAGAAATAATTGCGCACTTCCGGTTTCAGGAAATCCATATTGGTCTGATAGTAGGATTCCACGCTGGCGATATTGCTCCAGTAATCCTTCAGCTTATAACCATAGATCCGTTTCAGGTTTTTGTAACGGATCAGGATATCTTTGACAAAATCATAGCGGTCTTCCTGGGCACAGCGCTCTACCAGCTCAATGAGCTGACGGCGGCGCACCACATAGATACCGGTGGAAACGATATTGGAGGCGCTCACCATGGGCTTCTCCTCAAATTCCTCGATCCGGCAGTCCTCATTCATCTTCAGGACGCCGAAGCGGGTCACATCCTCGCCCTGGGGCAGTTCTTTACACACGATGGTGATATCCGCTTTCTTCTCGATATGATATTCCAGCACCTTATTGTAATCCAGCTTGTACACGCCGTCGCCGGAAGCGATGATCACATAGGGCTCGTGGCATCGCTTCAGCCAATCCAGATTCTGATAGATCGCATCGGCTGTTCCCTGATACCAGAAGCTGTTTTCCTTGGTGATCGTGGGCGTGAATACATAAAGACCTCCCTGCTTCCTTCCGAAATCCCACCATTTGGAGGAACTCAAATGTTCATTGAGGGAGCGGGCATTGTACTGGGTCAGCACTGCCACTTTCTGTATGTTGGAGTTCGTCATATTGCTCAGTGCAAAATCAATGCTCCTGTAGCTTCCCGCCACCGGCATTGCAGCAATCGCACGTTTGTTGGAAAGTTCTCTCATCCGGTGATTATTGCCACCTGCCAAAATAATACCTACTGCTCTCATGCTAAATCACCTTCCTTAATCAAAGTCTCACCGCTTTCCAGCACGCCATCCGGGTAATCAGAAGCGTCTGTCTTGCCTGAAATGGCTGTATTTTTACCAATCCTTACATTAGAGGGAATGACGGTCTCTTCACCAATGGTTGTCAGGCCAAAGGAGTAAATATTGGGTTTTTCTTTGTTAGGGATATCTTCACCGGTACCGGTCACCACATTGTCCCCAATCTCCACATTCTCCGCAATGATGCTGCGGTCAATGGTACACCCGGAACCAATCTGGGTTTCCTTCATGATGATGGAATCCCGCACGACGGTTCCCTTCCCGACCGTAACGCCTGCGCCGATCACGGAATTGTAGACTTCCCCATAAATCTCACAGCCATCGCCGATCAGGCTGCGCTCGATCTTGGCGTCCTCAGATACATACTGGGGAGGGATGATCTCGCTGCTGGTATAGATTTTCCAGAATTCTTCGTAGAGGTTAAACTCCGGGATAATATCGATCAGCTCCATATTCGCTTCCCAATAGGAACCCAAGGTGCCTACATCCTTCCAATAGCCGTTGTACTCATAAGCGCACAGCTTCATGCCGTTCTCATGGCAATAGGGGATGACATGCTTTCCGAAGTCGCAGTTGCTCTGATCCTTCAGGGTCACCAGCGCTTTCTTCAATGCCGCAAAGGAGAATATGTAGATTCCCATGGATGCCAGATTGCTCTTCGGGTGCTCTGGTTTTTCCTGAAATTCTGTGATCGTGTTGTTATCATCGGTGATGACAATCCCGAAACGGCTCGCCTCTTCCATAGGCACGGGCATCACGGCAATGGTGACATCCGCATTATTCGCCTTGTGGAAATCCAGCATCACTTCATAATCCATTTTATAAATATGGTCACCTGACAGGATCAGGACATATTCAGGATGAAAGGTTTCCATGTAATTCAGGTTCTGGTAGATGGCGTTTGCTGTGCCAGTGTACCACTCGCTGTTGCTGCTCTTCTCATAGGGGGGGAGCACGGTGACTCCGCCGATATTTTTATCCAAGTCCCAGGGAATCCCGATTCCGATATGAGTATTCAGCCTCAAAGGCTGGTACTGCGTCAGAACGCCCACCGTATCTACACCTGAATTGATACAGTTGCTCAAAGGGAAATCGATGATTCTGTATTTACCTCCAAATGCAACTGCCGGTTTGGCAACCTTGGATGTAAGGACGCCAAGACGGCTTCCTTGTCCACCTGCAAGTAACATTGCAATCATTTCTTTCTTAATCACGCTATCACCTCTTGTTGTAATTAATATGGCTTATATTATAGCACATTTCCGCTTTTATGTGAACAGTTTTTACAAATATTTGAAGTTTTTTTTCGACATTTTATCATTTTTTACAAGTCTGTTTTTCGTGTCTTTTGCTATTTTTCCAATTTTCTTGTCGTTTTTTGACTTTTTTGCAGGTTTTGGTGTCCTATTTTTTATGCATTTTTAACGATTGTGCACTTGCAGGTCGATTTTATCTATTTTTAACAAAACTGGGATCCCGTTTTTGTCGCCTTTTCCCTAAACAATGCGGACATTCTGTAAGAAGGACTTTGACTTTCTTATAAAAAGGGATATAATAGAAGAAATCATTGAAAAGGAGAAATTCACATGTACCAGATAGATTTTAAGAATCCCTGCCATGTCCATTTTATCGGGATCGGAGGGATCAGCATGAGCGGTCTGGCCGATATCCTGTTGGACCAGCATTTCAAGGTTTCCGGCTCTGACTCTAAGGCTTCCCCTCTCACGGAGCTGCTGGAACAGAACGGCGCCAAGATCTATATCGGGCAGCGCGCCTCCAACATCGAGGATGGAACCGATTTCGTGGTCTACACCGCCGCTATCCATCCGGACAATCCGGAATACCAGGCTGCCGTCCAGAAAAAGATTCCTATGCTGACCAGGGCAGAGCTTCTGGGGCAGCTGATGACCAACTATAAGACTCCTATCGCCATTGCGGGCACCCACGGAAAGACCTCGACCACCTCCATGGCTTCCCATATTTTTCTGGCTGCGGATAAGGATCCCACGATCTCCGTGGGCGGCATCTTAAAAGCGATCCACGGCAACATCCGCGTTGGAGGGCACGAAACCTTCATCACAGAGGCATGCGAGTATACCAACAGCTTTTTGAGTTTTTATCCGAAGATCAGCATCATCCTGAACATCGATGCCGATCATCTGGATTTCTTCAAGGATCTCGATGACATCCGCCATTCCTTCCGTCTCTTTGCAGAAAAGCTTCCCGCTGACGGAACGCTGATCATCAACAGTGATATTCCTGACTACACAAGAATCACGGAGGGGCTCCCCTGCTCCATCATCACCTATGGGCAGACGGACGGCAGTGACTACACTGCCCAAAATATCACCTTCAACGAACTGGCTCACGGTTCCTTCGACCTGATCCGCCGAGGCGAGAACCTAGGGAGAGTCTCCTTAAGAGTGCCCGGAATCCACAATGTCTGGAATGCCGTTGCCGCGATGGCTTTGGGCGACCTGTCAGGAATTTCCATGGAGACTATGAAGAAGGGACTGGACGATTTCTCCGGCGCTGACCGCCGTTTTGAAAAAAAAGGGGAAATCGGCGGTATCACCATCATCGATGACTATGCCCACCATCCCACGGAAATCGCCGCTACGCTAAAAGCCGCAAGAAACTGCCCCCACAAGACACTCTGGTGCGTCTTCCAGCCGCACACCTACACTCGCACCAAAGCGCTGATGGACGACTTCGCCAAGGCGCTCACCCTGGCGGACAAAGTCGTGCTGGCAGATATCTACGCCGCCCGCGAGACCGATACTCTGGGAATCAGTTCCAAGCAGCTGGCGGAAAAGATCAATCAGCTTGGCGGAGACGCCCTCTATCTCCCCTCCTTCGACGCCATTGAGAATTATCTTTTGGAACACTGCATCCAGGGGGATCTGTTGATAACTATGGGTGCCGGAGATGTCGTAAAAATCGGGGAAAACCTGCTTGGCAAATAAGTTATCCACATTATCCACATGTTTATTCACATTCTTTTTGAAAAAACATGTGGATTTTTTTGTGGACAAACAGATTTACATAACTTTTCGACATAATGAAACACAGATCGCACAACACACGTATTCCTGTACGTTCTTCTGGTTGCGGCAAAAAATTACTCACAGAATTATCCACATTATCCACAATTTCCACTGTGTATAAATGTGAATTTCCGCAGGGGGAATGCTTCTCTGCGTTCAAAATCAAGGTTTCCATTCTAAACAAACTATGTTATAATTGCACTGCAAAGACGACTCCTGGGGATCCGCCGTCCAACAGCCGGCAGATGCCCCAGGCAAAACGATCCGAAATAGGAGTGGAAGAAGAATGAGCAGAATCCGCATCAGCAAACAGTCAAATATGGATGTAACCCTGGTCCAGAATACCTTCATCGATCATTATATGCCCAAGGCCAGCGGGGAATTTGTGAAAATCTATCTCTATCTGCTCCGTCTCACAGCAGCCAGCAAGGAGGTTTCCTTAAGCAGCGTAGCGGATCTTTTTGAGTGCACGGAAAGCGATGTGCGGCGTGCCCTGAAATATTGGGAGAAAATGCTTCTTCTGGACATGACGTTCACGGAGGAGGGGGATATCGCATCCATCTCATTTTTGGATCCTCAGTACGATGAGGAGGAGGCTGCCGCCATGGAGGAGGTTCTGCCTCTTTCCAAGCCCTTTGTGGCTCCGCCAAAACTCCCCTTGGATACCGAGCGGATGGAGGAACTGACTTCCCAGGAGGAGATCAAGCAGCTCCTTTTCATCGCTTCCCAGTATATCGGCCGGCCGCTCACCAGCACAGAGACCTCCAATATCCTGTATTACTACGATTCCCTGCATTTTTCCGCGGATCTCATCGAATATCTGGTGGAATACTGTGTCTCCAAAGGGAACAAGAGCGCCCGCTATATGGAGAAGGTTGCCTTAAGCTGGGCAAAAGAGGGGATTACCTCTGTCACGGACGCCAAGAACAGCTCCAGCTTTTATAATAAGAAGTATTATTCCGTCCTCAACGCGTTCGGCATCAAAGGCAGGGGTCCTGGGCGTACAGAACGTGAATTCATCGACCGCTGGTTCTCTCAATATGGCTTTGACCTTTCCATCATTGAGGAAGCATGCAGCCGTACCATTGCCAAGACCCATTCTCCAAGCTTCCCTTACGCAGACCGGATCCTGTCAGACTGGCACAAGAAGGGGATCCACTCTCTCGCAGAGATCCGCGCCCTGGATGAGGAGCGGATGCAGAAGCAGAAAGAACGGCTGCAGAGCGAGAAGCGTGAGAAGCCCCAAGCCGGATCCAACCGATTCAACAATTTCAGTCAGCGGGATTATGATTTTGACAAGCTTGAAAAACAGCTGCTGAACCGCTGATCAAAGGAGGTTTCCCAGTGTCCTTAAAAAATTCACAGTACGACGAGATCATGCGGGAATACTACCGCCGGCAGCTGAAAAACCGGCACGAACAAATGGATCGTGTCCAGGAAGCCTACGAAAAGGTACCCCAGCTTGCCAAAGTAGACGAGGAGATCGCTGCTTTCAGCGTGCAGAAAGCCAAGGAAGCGCTCTCCGGTAAGGATGCCGCCCTTTCAACGCTCCGTGATGAGATCCAGAAGCTGGGGCGGAAGCGTTCTTCTCTCCTTCGGGAAAACGGATTTCCGGAGGATTATCTGAACATCCGCTATACCTGCCCCGACTGCCAGGATACCGGCTACATAGGAAATCAGAAATGCCACTGCTTCCGCCAGGCAGCCATTGACCTGCTCTATACACAGTCCAATATCAAGGAAGCGCTGAAAACTGAAAATTTCGATACCTTTTCCTTCGAATACTACTCGGATGAACTCATAGATCCTGCCACCGGGCTTTCTTCCCTGACGTATATGAAGAAACTGGTTGCAGAATGCAGGGAATTCATCGAGAACTTTGACCAAAATTTCGAGAATTTCTTTTTTTACGGTGCCACAGGTGTGGGCAAGACCTTCCTCTCCCACTGTATCGCCCGGGAGCTGATCCATTCTTCCCACTCTGTGATCTACTTCTCAGCCTTCGAGCTCTTTGACCTGCTGGGCAAGACCACCTTCCAGCGGGGGGAGGTGGATACCGCGGAAGCGGATATGTACAGCTATATTTTCGACTGCGACCTGCTGATCATTGACGACCTTGGGACGGAGCTGACCAATGCCTTCATGGCTTCCCAGCTCTTCCTCTGCATCAACGAAAGGCTCTCCAGGAAAAAATCCACGCTGATTTCCACAAACTTAAGTTTAAACGTCTTCCGGGACACTTATTCCGAGCGTGTATTTTCCAGGATCACCAGCAATTACAAGCTGAGACGACTGTTCGGGGACGATATCCGATTATTGAAAAAAATAAAAGGCTGATTCCCCTTGACCTTCCCGGCAAGATACACTATGATTATTATGAACGTCTGCCGCCCCCTGGCGGTATGAATACTATGATGGAGGACAAACAATGCAATCAACAGATGAACGTAATTTGGAAACCATACCGGTAGGTCCCTTGGGGATCATTCCTCTGGCAAGCTGCAAGACTTTAGGAGAGAAGATCAACAACTACCTGGTTACCTGGCGAAAAGAACGGGAACATGAGCATAAATCCTCGATCGCATTCAAGGATTATATGCGCGATACCTACATCATTAAAGCAGTCACCCCGCGTTTCGGCTCCGGAGAAGCCAAGGGTGTCATTCAGGAATCGGTCCGCGGTGACGACCTGTACATCCTGGTGGATGTGTGCAACTATAGCCTGACCTACAAGCTGTTCGGGCATATCAACCACATGTCCCCGGATGATCATTTTCAGGATCTGAAGCGTGTCATTGCCGCCGTAGGCGGAAAGGCCAAGAGAATCAACGTCATCATGCCGTTCCTCTACGAGAGCCGCCAGCACAAGCGCACCGACCGGGAATCCCTGGACTGTGCTTTGGGTTTGCAGGAACTGGTCCATATGGGAGTGGACAATATCATCACCTTTGACGCCCACGATCCCAGGGTACAGAATGCAATTCCTCTGAAGGGCTTTGAGACGGTGCAGCCCGTTTATCAGTTTATCAAAGGATTGTACCGTGCCGTACCGGATCTCCACATCGACAAAAATACCATGATGGTCATCAGCCCGGATGAGGGCGGAACCGGACGTGCCATCTATATGTCCAACGTCCTTTCTGTGGATATGGGTATGTTCTACAAGCGCCGCGACTACACCCGTATCGTCAACGGACGCAATCCCATCGTCGCCCACGAGTTTTTGGGGGCTGATGTGGAAGGCAAGGATATGGTCATCATCGATGACATGATCTCCTCCGGCGACAGCGTGATCGAGGTCGCTACAGAGCTCAAGAAGAGAAAAGCGGGCAGAATTTTCATCTGTGCTACCTTCGGTCTCTTCACCAGCGGACTGGAAAAATTCGACAAGGCGTATGAACGCGGCCTTTTCGACTACGTTCTGACCACCAACCTGGTGTATCAGACGCCTGAGCTTCTGGAAAAGCCCTATTACATCAACTGTGACCTGAGCAAATACATCGCGTATATCATCGACACGCTGAACCACGACGATTCCATCAGCAGCCTGTTAAGTCCGGTGGCAAGGATCAACAAATTCCTGGACAGCCACAACAAATAATGATCCGTTTGCATCAAAAAGCCCGAACGGTACTCCTCTTAAGAAAGAGGATGCCGTTCGGGCTTTTCTCTTATCTCGCCTGTTCCAGCGCCTGTTTCAGATCCGCGATAATATCGTTCACATTCTCGATTCCCACTGACAGGCGGATCAGCCCGGTGGAAATTCCGGCTTCCTGGAGCTGCTGGTCACTGAGCTGGCGGTGGGTATGGCTGGCCGGATGGAGAACGCAGGTCTTTGCATCCGCCACGTGGGTGGCAATGCTTGCCAGCTTTAAGCTGTCCATAAACTTCACTGCCGTCTCCCTGCCGCCTTTCAGTTCAAAGGAGATTACCCCGCAGGTTCCATTTGGCAGGTATTTCTTGGCAAGTTCATGGTACTTGTCACCCGGAAGCCCTGCAAAATTCACATGGCTTACCATATCATGATCATTCAGGAACTCGGCTACCTTCTGGGCGTTGTAGCAATGGCGCTCCACACGCAGGGGCAGGCTTTCCAGCCCCAGGTTCAGGAGAAAGCAGTTCATGGGAGACGGGATGGATCCTAAATCTCTCATCAGCTGGGAGGTTGCCTTGGTGATATATGCCTTCTTTCCGAAACGCTCCGTGTAGATGATTCCATGGTAGGACTCATCCGGTCTGGTAAGCCCATGATATTTCTCCCCATAGGCATCCCAGTCAAAATTTCCGCTGTCCACAATGCAGCCTCCCACCTGAGCGGCATGACCGTCCATATATTTGGTGGTGGAATGGGTCACGATATCTGCTCCCCATTCAATGGGACGGCAGTTGACCGGCGTCGCAAAGGTATTGTCCACGATCAGCGGAACTCCATGGGAATGAGCCAGTTTTGCAAACTTCTCAATATCCAGGACGACCAGGGAAGGATTGGCAATGGTCTCAGCAACCACCGCTTTGGTGTTTGGCTGCATGGCTTTCTCCAGTTCCTCCAGGGGAAGATCCGGATCCACAAAGGTACATTCAATGCCCAGCTTTTTCATCGTCACGCCCAGGAGATTGAAGGTTCCTCCATAGCAGGCATTGGAGCAGACAACATGATCCCCTGCCTCACAGATATTGAACACCGCATAGAAATTCGCTGCCTGGCCGGATGAGGTGAGCATGGCAGCCACGCCGCCCTCCAGATCCGCGATCTTCGCCGCCACCGCATCGTTGGTAGGATTCTGAAGTCTGGTATAGAAATAACCGTCTTTTTCCAGGTCGAACAGTTTCCCCATCTCCTCAGAAGTATCATATTTGAAGGTTGTGCTCTGATAAATCGGGAGCATTCTCGGCTCGCCGTTTTTCGGCTCATAGCCGGAATGCAGACATTTGGTTTCTAACTGGTAGTTGCTCATGAAATTTTCCTCCTGTTGTATATAAGCTTTCTTAATTTTTTATATATAAAGCTTTGTACCTGCTGATATTGTCCGGTACTCTGCTTTTTTTCTTCTCGTTTTTCCTTTTTCACCCCGGATCTCCTGCGGCGTTCAAAACAGCGCCGTACTGAAATAGCGTTCCCCGGTATCCGGAAGAATCGTCAGGACCCGTTTTCCCTTTCCCAGCTTTCTTGCCAGGCGCAGTGCCGCCGCCACGTTGGAACCACTGGAGATCCCTGCCAAAAGACCTTCCTCCCTGGCAAGTCTCTTCGCCGTCTCAATCGCCTCCTCATCGGAGATCACTGCCACCTCGTCATAGATCTCCCGATCCAGATTCTCCGGGATCAGGCCGTCGCCGATTCCCATCTGCAGATGGGTGCTGATGCTCCCGCCGGAAAGGATCGCCGCATGTTCCGGTTCTACAGCCCAGATGGCAATCCCCGGAAACTGTTCCTTTAAGACCCTTCCAATCCCGCTCAAGGTTCCGCCGGTTCCCACTCCGCTGGTAAATCCATGAAGCTCCCCCTCAAGATCCGCCAGGATCTCCATGGCAGTAAATCGCTCATGGGTCATTGGGTTCGCCGGATTCGAAAACTGCTGGGGGACGAAGACATAGGGATCCTCCTCCGCCATTTCCATCGCCTGTTTCTGGCAGTTTTCGATGCATTCCCCGATATCACCCCGGTCGTGTACGAGGATAACCTCCGCCCCATACTGGGAAACCAGCTTTCTGCGCTCCTCGCTCACGGAATCGGGCATGATGATTCTGACCCGATAGCCCTTTACCGCTCCCACCAAGGCAATCCCAATGCCCTGATTTCCGCTGGTTGGCTCCACGAGGATGGAATCTTTGTGGAGCTTTCCCTCCTTCTCTGCCTGGCAGATCATATGCAGGGCAGTCCGCGTCTTGATGGAACCACCCACGTTCACTCCTTCGAATTTCACCAGGATTTCCGCACTATCTGATCCGGGAATCCGATTCAGCCGGATCAGGGGAGTATGTCCCACGGCTTCCAAGATATTCTGAAAGATCATACTTCATTCACCCTGCGATATTTTTCTGAATTGTTATAGATTATGCGTGCACAGAAGGGATTGCTTCTATTTTCCGATGGGAACCCGTTCCCGGTCAGGATGCTCTCCCGACCACCCACACTGCTCCATGCCGAGAATTTTCTCCATATCGTCCGTGCTGATCTCAAAGTCAAAAATTGCCTGGTTCTCTTTCATTCTTTCCAGGGAAGATGCCTTGGGAATCACAGAGACTCCCATCTGAATGGCAAACCTGAGACAGATCTGCGCCAGGCTTTTGTGATATTTCGCAGATAACTCCTGGAGAACCGGGTGCCCAAACATACGCCCTCTTCCGATGGGGCTCCATGTCTGTACCTGGATCCCATGATCCTTACAGTAGGACATGGTATAAAGCTGGGGATACCCCGGATGAAACTCGATCTGATCCACCATAGGCTGCACTTCCTCTCCCTCCAGCACTTTCAGGTGATGGGGCAGGAAATTGCTCACGCCGATCGCACGGATCCTGCCGGCATGATAAAACTCTGTCATCGCTTTCCAGGTTTCCCGAACCTTTCTCTCCCAGTCCGCGTCATCCGGCGCCGCCTTCGGCCAGTGAATGAGGTAGAGATCCAGATAATCCGTCTTCAAAGCAGTCAGCGACTTCTGAAAGGACTCCTTCGTGGTCTCGTATCCCAGAGAAGTCTTCCACACCTTGGAGGTGAGAAAGATCTCCTCCCGTGAAAGCCCGCTGCTTAAAAGAGCCTCTCCCAACTCCTCCTCATTTTGATAAAAAGCTGCCGTATCGAAATAACGGTACCCCGCCTCAATGGCAAGCTTCAGCACATCCTTCGTCTCCCCGGTGGTGGACTTATAAGTGCCAAATCCCTCCATGGGAAGCCGGACGCCGTTTCTCAATGTTCTGTATTCCATATGCTTTGATGCTCCTTCCTACACACTCTGCCTTTTCATGCTTTGCGCACTGTACTGCTGCTTAAAATCCGCAGTTTCCGTCAGCGTCGCAGTGCATTCCCTCCGCACTTGTCATCTTTTCTTCCAGGATCTTCCGGTAGGTATCCGGTTCATGGTAGCCCACTACTTTTTCCTCGCCGATCACCATCGTGGGCAGGGATTCCACCTCGTAAGCCTTCGCCCATTTCTGATAGCTATCCAGCTCCTCCATACGCTTCTGGCTTCGGATCTCCTCCTCGAAGGCTTTGGCATCCAGCCCCACCTGTTCCGCAATCCGAATCAGTACCGGCATCTCCCCGATATCCAGCTGATCTTGGTAAAATGCGTCAAATACCGCCTTTGTATACTCCATCCCCTTGCCCTCATGCTCCGCAAAGAGAAATCCCAGGAACGTATCCGTGGTGTACGGATGCGGAGAAATCCACGGAAGCTCCATGGGAACCCCTAAGCGCTCTGCCGCAGGCTTCAGCACCGTCTCAAAACGCTTCCGGCGGAACTCGTCGTGCATGGGATCCACCTTGGGCTTCGGAGGACGGCGAAGCTCCTTGGGATAAAGCTCAATCTCCACGTCCATTCCCTCGGCTGCCTTCCTCAAAGCATAAAACTCCAGGTAGCAAAAGGGGCATACATAATCGAAAAATACTTTTATCTTCATGTTCTGTCTCCACTGTTTTTATTAGTTCTAAAAAAGTAGCAATTTTTGAAAATATCAAAAACTGCTGTACTTAGTTTATCACGGATTTTCCATCTCAACAACTATATTTCTGAAAAAATAGGGCGCTTCCTGTTCTTTGTCTCTTGATGCTGGTTTCCCTCTATGATATAGTCAAATGGATATGCTGGTATGTACGCTTAGAAAGGAGAGTTTTCCATATGATTCGCCAAATGCCAATCCATGATTACCCCGCAGTCTATCAACTGTGGCTCTCCTGCAAAGGCATGGGGCTTAATGATGTGGACGATTCAGAAAGCGGCATTGCCCGTTTTTTAGAGCGCAATCCCACTACCTGTTTTGTTTCCGAAACAGATGGGAAACTAAATGGCGTAATTCTGGCGGGCAGCGATGGACGTCGTGGATACATTTACCATACAGCGGTACATCCTTCCTGCCGAAAACAGGGGATTGGTTCGGCGCTTGTAAGAGCTGAGCTGAACGCATTCTGGGAAAAGCAAGGATTTACGGTGAGAACTGATTTGGTTTATCGCAATCAGTCTCTTGTGGAAATGATGCGGATTGATACTTAACGTAATGTCCGGCTCGAAAATTCTTAGTCCTGCCGCATGGCAGGGCTAAATTTTATAGGGAGGATAAATGATTTATCAGGAAGGCTACGTTTACCACATGAAAGACGGATATTTTAAAAATTTGACGGTCGGGAAGCCGCATTTCTTGACGACTCTTTTGCCGATGAATTGGGAGAAGAAGGGTTTATATGCTCTATGTTATATTCTCAACAACCGGGATTTTCTATAAGCAAAAAAGGAAGCCACCCCAGGCAGCCTCCTTCTATCTTATCATCCGTTTTAATTCTTTTTTCAAGTCTTTTCGTAGTTCCATCTCAGGAATGTGTTCCCTGCCTGCTGTTTTAAAAGCTGCAGGCTGTTCAGCGCTGTCTTCTCAACTTCCCTGCGTTAAGCAGGATCTCATACCATCTTAAATGCCTGGCATAGTCCTTTTTTTCGGCTTGCTCTTTTGAATAATATCGACGGAGGTAATAAAGTTCTCCCACAAGCTGGTCTGGATAATAATCTGTCAGAGGCATCCCTCTGGTAATCGCCGGATAAAAAATCGTTGCGCTTGGGGAATAAAAATACTGGAGGATATCACACGGTAGGATGTCTTTGAAGTATTGCTCCTTCAGCTCCCGCTGAAGCCGAACCAGCACCGCCCTCCGACTGCTCCAATCTGTCAAGTCCATATCCATCCCCCTGGTACAGCCCCTTTTCCTGCACCGTTTCCCGAAGTTTTTTTATGGTATCCAAGGATTGCTGTTCCCCTTTCCCGATCAGGTAAACCATCATGGAGACATCACCGCCCTTGTCATATCTCCGGAATGCCTGGCGATACTTGGACTGGTCTGTTACCAGGATCGGGAGGAGACCCGCATTGAGAAGCTGCTGATTCAGGATCATCCGTCCGGTTCTTCCATTCCCATCACGGAATGGATGGATCCGCTCGAAACGGATATGTTCTTCGGCTAGCTGCTTTATCTTTTCATAGGAGATCTCACCAGCCCTTTCACGGAAGGAAAGATTAGCAAGGTACTCTTCCATCAGACCAGGAACCCGTTCATAAGCCGGTGGATAATAGGTTGCCTCTGCCAATGTGCCAATATACAGGTTCTTTTTTCGGTAATCCACCTCTTCCCCCAGAATCTTCCCATTCACATGTTTGACCCACTCTTCCGTGATGTTTGTCCCTTCCACGTCCAAAAATTCCTGGATTGCACGGTACAGGTTCTTTGCTTCCGTATATTCCCGGTAAGTATGCCCGGACCGCACGGTATCAAAGTCTACCACTTCGATTGTTTCGTCCAAGGAAAGCGTATTCCCTTCAATGCTGTTGGAGTTCCAACAAAAACGGTAGGTAAAATCCTTATAAAAAGGCTCCATAACCAAAGGTTCTGAAAATGCCTCCTGGCAGGAAACCAAATCGTGAAAAACGTTTTGGATCAACTCTTCTTCCTTTAAGAACATCTGTTTTCACCTCCTGAGGTCATGTCTTTTTACATCTATTTA
This sequence comes from Candidatus Limivivens merdigallinarum, assembly GCA_018713105.1. Classification (GTDB taxonomy): domain Bacteria; phylum Bacillota; class Clostridia; order Lachnospirales; family Lachnospiraceae; genus Limivivens; species Limivivens merdigallinarum. The sequence continues at coordinate 19,003 of DVFT01000081.1, forward strand.
GGTTGCCGGTAAAATTACAGCTCCTTTCCGATCTGCCCTTCCATACTGATCGAGCATGCATCGGAATCATCTGTTGACTTTCGTATCCGGTTTTCGACTGCTCAAGAGGCACACAGCCTCGATCTCATCTGTCATCGGAAACATATCCACTGGCCAGACGCCCTCCGCGCAGTAACCGTGCTTTGTCAGATACTTCACATCCCTTGCCTGTGTCGTGGGATTGCAGGAGATGTAGACGATCCGTTTTGGGGCAAGCTGGACGACGGAGCTTAAGAAGGCTTCATCGCTTCCGCTCCTCGGCGGATCCATGAACACCACGTCCGCCTTTTGCCCTTCCTTTGCCATTTCCACCATAAATTCGCCCGCATCTGCCGTGAAAAAACGAATGTTTTTGGCTTCATTTCTCCTGGCATTTCCGATGGCATCCCTGACTGCGTCGGGGTTGAGCTCTACGCCGATGACCTGCCCGGCTTTTTTCGCCGCGATCAGCCCGATCGTTCCGATCCCGCAGTAAGCGTCTATCACGGTTTCCCTGCCAGCAAGACCTGCAAGGGAAATGGCTTTTCCATAAAGTACCTCTGTCTGGATGGGATTGATCTGGTAAAAAGAGCTGGCGGAAATTCGGAACCGGCATCCCATCAGGACATCTTCGATATATCCTTTTCCGTAGAGGACATGTTCCTTTTTCCCAAGGACTGCGCTGGTTCCCCGGTTGTTGATGTTCTGGACGACCGTGGTGATCTCGGGATGGATTTTCCTGAGCGCCTTGATAAAATTATTTTTGGATGGAAATACCGGGGAGGCTGTCACCAGAATGACCATGATCTCGTTGGTGGCAAATCCTCTTTTTACCAGGACATGACGCAGAAGACCGTAACCGGTGTCTTCATCATAGGTCTTGATTTTGAAGGATTTCAGCATTCCTCGGATCGTACCGATGATCTCATCCGCCTTCTCATCTTCAATCAGGCACTGTTCCACCGGCACCACCTGGTGCGTCCCCATCTTGTAGACACCGGAGATGGGATTTCCCTTCCTGTCCCGGTCAAAGACGGCATGTACCTTGTTCCGGTAGTGGTATGGCTCCTCCATTCCTGCAATTTCATGGGTGGTGCAGATCCCCTTGAAGAGAGCGCGCACTTCCTTTTCTTTTTTCATCAGCTGTTGTGGGTATGGAATACCCTGATACTGGCAGCCGCCGCATTTTTTTGCGATGGGACAGACTGGGAATTTTGTTTGCATGGGTTCCTCCTCTTGTGCAATGATCTATGTGTATTATACGCTTGTTCGCACTTCCGGTAAAGAAGTTTTGTGAGCTTTGCGCTGATCCTTTCTGAAGCAGTACTTTCTGACAGGAGAACCTTACTTGGCGGGTATCAAAAAAACGCTGCCCGCAGATGTTCCGCGAAAGCAGCGCTTTTATGGTTTTCCCTTAAAACTGATTCAGTGTCTGCACCAGCTTATCCTTGGACTGAAGCCCTACGAGCCTTGCCGCCTCTTTTCCATCCTTGAACACGATCAGGGTCGGAATACTCATCACGCCGTACTGCTGCGCGATGGACGGATTCTCATCCACATCCAGCTTGCCTACTGCATAACCTTCCTTTGACAGCTCCTCGATAATGGGGGTCTGTCTCTGGCAGGGTCCGCACCAGGTAGCCCAGAAGTCTACCAGCACTGGTTTGTCAGATTTCAATACCTCAGTTTCAAAATTGGTGGTGTTCCATATTTTTGCCATGATTCATTCTCCTTTTCTCTATGATGATGCTCTGTGATCTGTGACTGTTATCTCAATCCTGCCGGAGCTCCAAAGCTTCCGCTTCTGGATGTTCCCTGCGATAATCCCTGACGTATTTTGAAGCGTCAATGCCTGCCAGACAGCCTTCGTAGACTGCCTTCGCAACCTGGAGCAGTCCTCCGGTGCAGTCGCCTGCAGCATACAATCCCGGAATCGTGGTCCGCATGTTCTCATCTACTTTCACCATGCCCTTTTCCGTGAGCTCTGCCCCCATCTGTCGGGCAATTTCCCCGCTTCCGGCATTTCCCATAGCCACAAACAAGCCATCCACCGCTGTCTCCGTGCCATCCTCAAAACGGACTGCATGGACACGTTCTTCTCCTATAATGGCTGCTATTTTTCCGGTCAGTACTTCTGCTTCCGGTTTCCTGGAAAAATTCTCCTTGGCGCCATCGGTAAGAATCAGCACTTTCCCCGCCGTGTTGGACAGAACCTCTGCCTCATGAAGGGCAAAATCACCATTCCCCAAAACGGCAGTGGTCTTCCCGCGGTAAAAGAACGCATCGCAGACGGCACAGTAGCTGACTCCCTTTCCCTCCAATTCCCGGATGCCGGGAATCTTGGGTGTCATGCGTTTGCTTCCAGTAGCCAGGATCACGCTGATTGTCTCAAAGTCCCCTTTTGTCGTTTTGACCATGAAGGTGTCAAAGCCTTCGATTCCAAGGACCTCTGCCTTCAGGAAGCGGACACCCAGCTTCTTTGCCTGACGGATCCCTTTCTCATATAATTCTGCCCCGGAAAGCAGCTCCTCATTCCCATAATAATTCTCAATAGATTCTGCATGTTTCAAGGCTCTGGGACCGTTCTCAATGACGAGAGGGTTTTTGTTTGCCCGTACCGCGTAAAGCGCTGCAGAAACCCCAGCCGGACCGCCGCCGACAATGACGATATTTTCCATGGATACTTCCTCCATATTAGAAAATTAATGATATTGATAACTGTTCTCATTATATCATAATTTTAGAAAAAATCCAGTACAATTTTATTTTCCTTAGGATGCCTCAAACTTCCCATCAGCCCTTGCCTTTGTGCCCCCTCCCGCTGTACAATGACAACAGATTAAAATCCAGGATGGTGGACGCACATGCGCTTTGTATCGGTTTCACAAAAAAAGCAGCGCTTCGGCTCTCTCATCGAAGCGCTGCATCTTGATTTCTCCTCAAAACTTCAGATTGCCCTTGTGGGTTCCGGCGGCAAGACCACCTTATTGTACCAGCTTGCCCGGGAATTCTCCCATCTAGGAAAACGGGTTGCCGTGACGACCACAACCCATATGGAGTTTCCTTCCAATTTTCCGTTTCTTGAAGCAGATTCGGACCTTTCCGCCTGCTCTTCCCCTGCTTTGGGCAGTATCCTGGTCTACGGGCACCGGGAAGGTGAGAAATTTTCTTACCCTGGGGATACCCTTTTTGAAAAAGCTGCTCTCTGTTCGGATGTACTTTTGGTGGAAGCAGACGGCTCCCGAAGACATCCCGCCAAATTTCCCGCTTCCCATGAGCCCGTCATTCCCCCCGGGACGGACCTGATCCTGGCAGTCACAGGAATGAGCGCCATCTGCCAGCCGTGGAAAGCCGCCTGCCATCGTTCTCTCCTGGCGCAGGAAGCCGGGCTTCTGACTGTGGAGGAAACCATCACGGCTGACGGGCTGATGGGGCTTCTTCACACAGCGTATCTTGTGCCGCTTCGGGAACGGTATCCCGATACGCGGGTTGTCCCGGTGCTGAATCAGGCAGATGACGATGATCTTCTGGAAATGGGGCTTCGGGTTCTGGAAGATTATGGGGAATGTGACGGGATTATGGCTTGTTGTCTGTAGAAGCTGGTTTTTAACTCACTTTCCCCAATCTTTATTTTTTCTTTTTCGCCGAAGAAATCACCGACTGAAGCACAATGAAGAAACACAGCAGTGCGGAAAGTACGATTCTCACCCACCAGCTGGAGAGGCTTCCCTGGGTGGTGATCAGGCTTGAGATCGTTCCTTTGATCAGGACGCCGAAGAGGGAGCCCACCGGTGTGCCGACGCCGCCGCTTAGCAGCGTTCCGCCGATGACTGCGGAGGAGATCGCATCCATCTCCAAACCTTTTGCCTGCTCCACGAAACCTGCGCAGCTGTTCAGGCAGAACAGAAGCCCTCCCAAGCCAGCCAGGAAACCGTCCAGGACGTAGGCTTTAAAGATCGTCTTCTTCACATCCAGCCCCATCATCAGGGCGCTCTGGCGGTTGCCGCCGATGGCATAGAGCTTTCGTCCGAATTTCCGGTATTTCAGGAGAATGGCGATGATGATTACCACCACCACTGCAATGATGACCGTGGGCGGTATGTAGGCTGGAATGAAGTTTCCTTTTTTGTTGACACTTCCAAAAGGCATGTAAAAGCGGAAATTTGCCCAGCTTAAGAATACTTCGTTTTTGATGGAGATCATATCGGTGCTGACGATCGCCGTCATGCCGCGCCCGAAAAACATTCCTGCCAGGGTAACGATAAACGGCTGGATCTCCAGGTAGGAAATCAGAAATCCCTGGACGATTCCAAACAGGAGACCGATGACCAGAGCAGCCAAGACAGCTACGTAGGCGCTCATTCCTTTGTTTTCCATCAGGTCAGCCACTACCATGCACACAAGGGCAGTGACGGAGCCTACTGAAATATCGATTCCTCCGGTGATCATGACAATGGTAAGCCCGCAGGCGATTACCAAAAGCCCGGCATTGGAGACGAACAGGTTCAAGAACATCTGGGGTTTGGCAAAGCCTTTGTCCGCAAAGACGATCATCCCGCCGATGTACATGATAACGAACAGAGAAATCGTAATCAACAGAAGGAACCCTGTCCCTGTCATTTTCTTTTTTCTAAAATCTTTGCTGAATGCTTTCATTATTTCTGCCCTCCTTCTGCTGCCAGATGGGCTGCCTTTCGATTTCTTCTGGATGCGATAAACTTACGGAATACCTCGCTCTGCAAGGTCACAATGACGATGACCACGATCGCCTTATAGACCGGAAGCTGGTCTGCTTTGACGTTCATGGCGTAGAGCGTGGTGGTAAGAGCCTGGATCGTGTAGGCGCCGATCACGGAACCCATCAGGCTGAACTTACCGCCCCCAAGGAAATTGCCGCCCAGCGCTACTGCCAGGATCGCGTCCATCTCCAGGTTCAGTCCAATGTTGTTGGCATCCGCGGAATAGATACGGCTGGATGCTACGATGCCGGCGATACCTGCCAGCACGCCGCAGATCACATAGGTCAGAAATTTGATCATCGTGGAATTCAATCCCACAAGCCTTGCTGCCTTTCCGTTGATGCCGACGGTCTCAATATAAAGCCCCAGCGCTGTTTTCTTCAAAATCAGATAAACCACCAGCACGGTGATCACTGCAAAAAATACCGGGGTTGGAATCGGGATGCCTGCGATGTTGCCGCCTGCCATCTTGTAGGATTCCACACGGATATAGGTGATCTGACCGTTGGTGACAAGCTGGGCGATTCCCCTGCCTGCCGTGTACAGGATCAATGTGGCTACCATGGGCTGGATCCCAAGCTTTGCCACCAGAAAACCGTTGAATGCGCCGCAGAGCGCTGATGCCAGAAGAGCCGCCAAAACTGCGAGGATCACCGGATTTGCATATTCCGTGACGGAGACTTCCCCGCCGGAAAGAATCTGGCAGCACACAGCGGCAGCCACTGCCATGACAGCGCCCACGCTGATATCCTGACCGCCGGATGCGGAGGTCACCAGCGTCATACCGATTGCCAGAATGACCAGCTCAGACGCCCTGTTGATCACGTCGATCACGTATCCGTAGAGTACGCCGTTCTGGATGGATACGCTGAAAAAGTCAGGAGTGCTGATCACATTGCTGAGCAGCACCACCAGAAGGCAGACGATAGGCATGAACAGCCTTCCTCCTGTTATTTTTTTCCAAATGCTTTTATTCATCTTTCTCGTCACCTCCCGCGATTGCTTTCATGATGCCGCTCTGGGACATCTCTCCTTCTCCCAGCTCCCCGACTTTGCGCCCGTCTCTTAGGACTGCCATTCGGGAACAGGTTCTCAGCATCTCTTCTACCTCTGAGGAAATGAACGTCACTGCCATTCCCTCATCTGCCAGTTTCAGGACCAGCTTCTGGATCTCTGTCTTGGTTCCGATGTCGATTCCCCTGGTAGGTTCATCCAGGATCAGGTATTCGGGATTGGTCAGAAGCCACCTTCCAAGGATTACCTTCTGCTGGTTTCCTCCGGAAAGGCTCTTGATGGGCGTTTCACGGCTGGCTGTCTTAATCTGAAGCATTTCAATATATTTGTCTGCTGCTTCTTCCATCTCTTTTTTGCTCATAAGATGGAACATTCCTTTTTTCGCCTGCAGGGCAATGATGATATTCTCCTTCACAGACAGGTCGGCGATGATTCCTTCCGCTTTCCGGTCTTCCGGAAGGTAAGCCATTCCCAGTTTCATCGCCTCCAGAGGGCTGTTGATCCTGACTTCTTTTCCGTTGACTTTCAGCGTTCCTCCGTCAGCTTTGTCTGCCCCGTAAATAGCGCGTACCAATTCGGAACGCCCGGAGCCCAGAAGACCGGTAAGACCGATGACTTCCCCTTTATGTATCGTGAGATCGAAAGGTTTGATGGTGCCTTTGTGGAACAGCCCCTTTGCCTCGATCACCGGAGTTTCGCCCTGGAATTTCGTGCTTCCATGCTCTCCCTTGATATCAGCAAGATCATCGAAGTCCTTGCCCATCATCTTCGCCACCAGCATCACACGCGGCAGGTCCTTGGTCTCATACTCTCCCACCAGTTCCCCGTTTCTAAGGACCGTGATCCGGTCGCAGACTGCATATACCTGCTCCAGGAAATGGGTGACGAAAATAATCCCCACCCCTTCGCTTTTCAGTTTTCTCATCAGGACGAACAGTTTCTCCACCTCATCGTCGTCCAAAGAGGAGGTGGGCTCGTCCAGGATCAGCACCTGGCACTGCATATCCACTGCACGGGCGATGGCGATCATCTGCTGGATCGCGATGGAACATTCCTCCAGAAGCTGTGTGGGCTCCACCTGGATATCCAGGCTCTCTAAGAGTTCCCTGGAATGACGGTTCATCTGTTTCCAGTCGATCATCCCCATTCTTCTCGGTTCCCTGCCGATAAAGAGATTTTCCGCCACGGTCAGGTTCGGGCAGAGATTGACCTCCTGATATACGGTACTGATCCCATTCTCCTGGGCTTCCTGGGGAGAATGGTTGACAATGTTCTTTTCTTTTCCTGCCATGCGGATGCTGCCGGATTCAAATTCGTGGACACCGGTCAGTACCTTGATCAATGTGGATTTTCCGGCTCCGTTCTCCCCCATCAGCGCATGGATCTCACCTTTTCTGAGGATGAAGTCCACGTGGGAAAGTGCTTTGACTCCCGTAAAATTTTTCGAGATGTCCCGCATTTCCAATATTACGTTTTGTTCCATATTTTCCACCTGCTTTCCTGCTACTTCTTCTCCTTTTCCGGAATTTTGGGCATAAAAGGAGCGTGGTTTTGAGAATCCGGCTTTTCCGAATCATCAAACACCACGCTCCGGATTTACTAATTGGCTGTCACAATTCTATTTTGCGGATCAATAAGCACGTCCGTCGATGATCTCCTGGGTAATCGGGGTAACAGCGTATTCGCCTTCTTCTTCCAGGCTGTTCACAGCGGTTACTGTGGTCACAGTATCATCATATGCGAAGATCTCTTCATCCACATAATTCAGTTTCTCAACTTCTTCTCCTGCTTCCAGAGCTTTGATGAGAGCCTCGGCACGCGGTCCGTGCAGTGGGTTGCACTCTACGTCGCATGCGATCTTTCCGTTCAGTACGTCGGTCAGACCTGCGTTGGTGGTATCGAAGGAGATTACCAGGATCTCGCCGTTTGCGATATCGGTTCCAACAGTCTTTCCTGCTGCTTCGATTGCATCGATCGCGCCGAATGCTTCGTTATCATTCTCGCAGTATACAACGTTGATATTGTCGTACTGTTTCAGCATGGACTCCATAACTTCCTGTCCTTTTGCCTGGGTGAATTCACCGGACTGCTGAGCCAGAAGATCCCAGCCGTATTTCTCTACGCCTTCCTCAAGCCCCTGGGTACGTCCGATCTGGGCGGTGGATCCGATGGTTCCCTGAATATCTACGATGTGCAGATCTTCCGGAGCAATGCCCTTTGCGGTAGCGTATGCGTTCAGCCATTCAGCAGCTTTGCGTCCTTCCAACAGGGAGTCGGTTCCGATCCATGTGGTGTACAGGCTGTCGTCAGATACGTCTACCATACGGTCAACGATGATCACCGGGATGCCTGCGTCTTTGGCTTCCTGAAGTACGGTATCCCATCCGGTCTCGGTTACCGGTGCAAGGAGGATATAATCCACTTCCTGCTGGATAAAATTACGGATTGCCGTCAGCTGGTTTTCCTGTTTCTGCTGTGCATCGTCGAAGATCAGCTCGTAGCCGTTCTCTTCGCTGAAGGTTGACTTCATGGATTCGGTGTTGGCGGTACGCCAGTCAGATTCAGCTCCAACCTGTGAGAAACCGATTACTAACGGTTCTCCGTCCGTTCCTTCCGTCTCGGATGCGGATGCAGCTACACTCATCATGCCGAGTGCCATTGTCATTGCCATCAGGGTTGCGATCACTTTTCTTTTCATTTCTTATTCCTCCTCGGTTTCATTTAAGATAGCTTTATTATATCTTTTTCCTGGGAAAACTCCATAGATTATCTTTTGAAAAAAGTTTACTCTTTTACGAAAATTCTGTTATTTTCTTGACAAGTTTGTTTTTTTATGATTTCAGTTGAATTTTTTTCGCCAGTCTCAATTCTATGACCGTTCCCACTCCTTCCTCAGAGGACAATTTCATTCCATAGCCTTCCCCGTAATACAGCGCGATCCGCTCCTGGACTGCCGTCAGACCGAATCCATCCCTTTTTCCTGTGTCGATGGATTCCTGGACTTCCTTAAGGCGTTCCGGGCTCATGCCCTGACCGGTATCCGTCACTCTCAGAATCAGATCCTCCCCGTTTTCAAAACCTTCAATCAGGATCTTTCCTTTTTCCCTCTTATTCTTCAAACCATGGTACAGAGCATTCTCCGCCAGGGGCTGGAGAGTGAGCTTCGGAACCATGATGGAATGAAAGCTTTCCGGAATCCGGATTTCAAACTCCATGATATCTTTATACCGGGACTGCTGGATCTCCAGATAGCTGAGTGTATGCTTGATTTCCTCTGACAGGGGAATGATATCGTTTCCTTTGGAAAGGGAAGTCCGAAAGAAAACCGAGAGATTGTCGATCATGTCCAGCGCTTCCTCCTGCTGTCCCCCCTCAATAAGCCAGACAATGGTATCCAGCGTATTGTACAGAAAATGAGGGCTGACCTGCGCCTGAAGAAGCTGCAGCTCGGTCAGATGTTTCTGATCCTGCTCCTTCTTAACATTTTCCAGGAGATTTTCGATCTTTTTTGCCATCCTGTGGATTCCTGCGTCCATCTCCTCCATCTCCAGATTGTCTGTGTGTACCGGATAGAGGTTAAAATCACCTTTCCCCACTTTCCTGACGTTCATGAGGATCCCTGTAACCGGCTCTGTCACCGATGCGGAAAATTTAAAGGCACGGTATAGGAGAACTCCTACCGCAAAGCAGAGCAGGAGCCCCATGATAAAAAGCAGGAGCCTGACGTTCTGCATCAAGCCGGCTTCCACTTCTGTCAGGTTCATGGATTCCGAATAAATATAAGTCTGTACTTCTTCTGTCACCAGTCTGGTAATGGTCCGGATGTTTCCCTCCAGAAAATTCATCAGCTCATCATAGGTCGCACTGCCATCCTCTTTCATTTCTACCAGCTCATACATGCGTTTTTTCAGATTATTCAGATAGTTTTCCAAATGCTCCAGGCTCTTTTTGCTCTCCTCATTGGAGGTTCCCGTCTTTAATTTTGCCACTGTATCCAGGGCGTCCTCCACATACCCCACCGGAAACTCATCCTGATAGCTGCTTCCCACTGCCACATAATACATCTCCAGGTCGATCTTGTCCTTGAAGGTCAAGTTGAATTCACTGCTGATCGCCAGGTTCTGGGACAGACGGTTGTAGTCATTGGCATACTTTCCAAACAGCATCAAGAGAATCAGAAATAAGATCGTGATGGGAATCAGGATACTGAGAAGCATATGTCTCAATTTGATCTCAAGGCGCTGCTTTTTCCCTCTTCGTCTCATGCTTCTCCCTTCGCTTTCCGGTAGTCGCTGGGCGTGATCCCTTGGGTCTTCTTAAACAGATAACTGAAATAGTGGGAATCCTTATACCCTACCTGTTCAGCAATCTCACTGGAACGGAGCCCGGAACAGCGCAGCAGCTCTTTGGCGCGGTTCATCCTTTTTTCCGTCAGATATTCCGTGAAGGTCTTGTCCATATTCTGGCTGAACAGGGCGCTGAAATGGGTGGGGCTTACATTTGCCGCCGCAGCCACACTGTTCAGGCAGATTTCCTCCTCCTGATAGTGCTGCTCTATGTACTGAATCGCTTCCTTCAGCACGCTCCGGTACTGATTGCCTGCATTTTCATCCCGAAGCCGGATTGCCTTTTTCAAAATCTCCTCTGCGTATTCATACATATCCTGATCCGAGCTTCCTACCGCTTTCAGAAGCTCCTCCACGTCCTTCTGTCCGGCGCTTTCCGTCTTGATGTTCATCTTTTTCAGGCAGACCTGGATGGAAAATTTGAAGTTCATCATCACATACTGCCGGAATACCAGAGATTCCATGGATTCCTTTCCCAACGCATAGAAATAGCTCTTCACAAACTCATCCACTTCGCTGTACAGCCCATTCCCGATGAAATTCTTCAGGATATCCGGATCCAGGGCATTCACATCCAGGCTCTCCAGATTGATTCCTTCCTCCCGGGCATGATAAATCTGCTCCCTTTCCTCCTCGCACATCACATGGCCATCATAAACGTATCGCATGGAAAAAGCCTTCATTGCCTTGATGTAGCTGTCTTTTAGCTGGCTGATCCGCTCCACAGGTTCTCCCACACCGATGAACCATTTTGCGTCTTTCTTCCCCTTAGACAAGATCTCGCCCAACCGTTCCACATACCTGTCGACATAACTCCTGAAGTTTTCTTTCTGTCCTTTGATCAGCACCGCATAGCTGAAAAGAGAGTGGCGGAATGGCAGGCATTCCTGATTTTCCTGAAAGAATTTATCCAATTCCGCCAGGACACCGGCTGATTTCTCGTCGTATCTTTCCCTCTCCCCGGAACTGTTTCCATTGGCATTCAGCGTAAAAACCAATACATTGTATATCTCCGCCGCAATATCCAGCTTCAGGCGGTCCGCCCTCTCATAAATTTCCTGGTAGGACATGTTCCCATCAATCAGGGTTTCAAAGAAATCTCTCCTGGCATGCTGCTCATACTCCTGCAGCTCCCGCTTAAATTTATCGTAGTATTCCTGCTTCTCCTGCTCTGCTTCAAATCTCCTTCTGATTTCTTCCAGCCGTTTCACGAAGGCAGCCTTCCGGATTGGTTTCAGGAGATAGTCTTCCACGCCTATGCTGATCGCCTGCTGGGCATAGCTGAATTCATCGTACCCGCTGAGGATTACGATCTTTATTCCCGGCTGCTCTTTTTTCACGATTCCGCAGAGGGTCAGTCCGTCCATAAAAGGCATTTTGATATCTGTGATCAGCAGATCCGGCTGGTATTTCCGTATCAACGGCAGCGCCAGCTCCCCATCTGCCGCCTCCCCCACCAACTCAAAGCCATAGGCTTCCCAGGGTACCATCCGTTTGATGTTTTCCCTTACTGTTACTTCGTCTTCCACTAAAAATACACGAATCATGTTCTCTCCTCATTTCCTTCTGCCGAAAACAGCCCCTGAAGTCCTATCCTAACTTCAGAGGCCGTTCCCGATTGCCTTTACGGTCTGATCTGATTATTATCTCTGCCCGTAATAAGCATCCTTCCCATGCTTCCTGTAATAATGCTTATCCAAAAGTTCCTGCGGCGCCGGCTTCACGTCCGGATTGATGCTCTCGCACCGTGCCGCCATCTTGGCGACTTCTTCCAGGACCACGGCGTTGTGGACGGCCTCATGGCCGTCCTTGCCCCAGGTGAAGGGACCGTGGTTCTTGCAGAGCACGGCCGGCATTGCCTCGTAATCCTTGTCCTTGAAATAATCGGTGATCAGAAGACCCGTGTTTTTCTCGTAAGCTTCCTCGATCTCCTCCTTTGTCAGGCAGCGGAGGCAGGGGATTTCGCCGTACATGTAATCTGCGTGGGTGGTACCGTAGCAGGGAATTCCTCTTCCTGCCTGCGCCCAGCTGGTCGCCCAGGAGGAATGGGTGTGTACAATACCGCCGATGTTCTGGAAAGCACGGTAAAGCTCCAGGTGAGTCGGGGTATCAGAGGAGGGATTATATCGTCCCTCCACCTTATTGCCGTTCAGATCCATCAGAACCATATCCTCCGGCGTCAGCTTGTCGTAGTCTACTCCGCTGGGTTTGATGGCAAAGATGCCGCTCTCACGGTCGATCTGGCTTACGTTGCCCCAGGTAAACGTGACGAGTCCGTATTTTGGTAGAAGCATGTTGGCTTCATAGACTGCTTTTTTTAATTCTTCTAACATTTCGTTGATCTCCTTTTTCCTTGTTCATTGCTTCTATGCCAGATAATCTACAGCCGCCCTCTCAATGGGCAGACCTTTTTTGTAACGCTCGATAAAGATCTCAAAGCCTTTCACATCCTCAGGATCAGGCTCCATGGTGGTGGCTGCTTCATCCGCAAATACCCTGCGATCCAGATACTCGCCAAGGCTTTCTCCTGTCTTGTCCGCCATGTAGGCTGCCAGGAGGGCAATGCCCCAGGCGCCGCCTTCTCCGGCTGTCTCCATCACAGATACGGGGGCGTTCACTGCGGCTGCCAGGAATCTCTGTCCCACGCCCTTCGTCTTGAATAGCCCGCCATGCCCCAGAATCTTGTCCAATTTTACATCTTCCTTCTGGAAGAGGATGTCCAAGCCGATCTTCATGGCTCCCAGGCAGGTGTAGAGGTGGGTTCTCATAAAGTTTGCCAGGTTGAATTTGTTTTCCGCGGAGCGGACAAAGAGGGGACGCCCTTCCTCAAAGTGGGTCATATGCTCTCCTGAGAAATAACAGTAGGACAACAGCCCTCCGCAGTCCCGGTCTCCTTCCAGCGCCTTGCGGTAGAGCGTGCCGTACAGCTCGTTCGTATCCACTTTCATACCGAAGGATTCCGCGAATTCCCGGAACAGCCCTACCCAGTCGTTCAGATCAGAGGTACAGTTGTTGGAATGTGCCATTGCCACCAGGTCGCCTGCCGGCGTGGTCACCAGGTCGATCTCCTCATAGGGTTTGGAGAGGTCGTGTTCCAGGACGATATTAGCAAAAATAGACGTTCCGGCTGATACGTTTCCGGTACGGACAGCCACGCTGTTGGTGGCAGCCATTCCAGTGCCTGCGTCTCCCTCCGGCGGGCAGAGCGGGATTCCTGCCTTTAAGTTTCCGCTCTCATCCAGAAGCTTTGCCCCTTCCTCCGTCAGAACGCCTGCCGCTTCTCCGGCTACCAGCACCTTCGGAAGGATCTCAGAGATCTTCCACGGGAATCCCTTGTCTGCTACCAGTTCATCAAACTGCGAAAGCATCTTCTGGTTAAACTCTTTCTTCCCGATATCAATGGGGAACATGCCGGAGGCTTCCCCGATTCCCATAACCTTCTCCCCGGTCAGCTTCCAGTGAACGAAGCCCGCCAGGGTGGTGATATAGCGGACACGGCCCACATGCTCTTCCCCGTTCAGGATCGCCTGGTAAAGATGGGCGATGCTCCATCTCTGGGGGATGTGGTACTGGAACAGCCTGGAGAGCTTTTCGGAAGCTTCTCCCGTGATATTGTTTCTCCAGGTGCGGAACGGCACCAGGAGATTGTCATCCTCGTCAAATGCCATATATCCGTGCATCATACCGCTGATTCCCAGCGCTTTCAGGCTGGTCAATGTGACGCCGTAGCTCTGTTTTACGTTCTCTGCCAGATCGCGGTAGCTTCCCTTAAGCCCTTTCCAGACCTCATCCAGGGAATAGGTCCAGATGCCGTCCACATAGCTGTTCTCCCAATCATAGCTCCCGGAAGCCAGGGGCTTGTTGTCCTCCCCGATCAGGACTGCCTTGATCCTGGTAGAACCAAACTCGATACCGAGGGCTGCCTTGCCCTCTTCCATCAAACTTTTTGCTGCGTTTTTTTCCATGTTGTATCCTCCCATTCTTCTTGCTTGTTTTTGCTTACTGCGGGGGTATGACTCCTTCTCCCTCCGGGAAATGCCTCCCCCTCCGGCATTTCCCTAAAAACAGGCGCTTTGCCCGCCAGACGCTCTTTGCGGCTGCCGGGCTTTCCTTACGCCGTCTTTACCGGTAGTAAATGGAATTCCATCTCAGCTCATTCTTGAAACTGCGGATGTTGGTATCCTTATCAATGTAGACTGCCTCGATTCCCATGGCTGCCGCCCAGTCTCCCATCTGCTCTGCGGTCAGGTCATAGGAAAATGCGGTGTGATGGGCTCCTCCAGCCAGAATCCATGCTTCGGCTCCGGTCTGAAGGTTCGGCATCGGCGTCCAGAAGGCGGTTGCCACAGGAAGCTTCGGCATGGGCTTCTCCACCTTTTTGCATTCCACATCGTTGATGATCAGGCGGAAGCGGTTGCCTAGGTCTACCAGGGAAACTGCCACTGCCGGTCCCTCCTTGCAGGTGTAGACCAGCCTTGCCGGATCCTCACGGTCTCCCATGGAGAGCGGGCAGACCTTGATGCTGATGGGACCATCCGCCACAGTGGGGCAGACCTCCAGCATATGCGCCTGAAGGATTCCTTCCTTGCCCTTCACCAGGTTGTAGGTATAGTCTTCAAAGAAGGAAGTTCCCTTTGCATTGGGTGTGCCCTCCGCCATGATCTTCATCAGGCGTACCATGGCTGCCGTCTTCCAGTCGCCCTCAGCGCCGAAGCCATATCCTTTCTCCATCAGCCGTTGGATGGCAAGCCCCGGAAGCTGCTTGAGGCTTCCCAGGTCGCCAAAGTGCGTGACGATCGCCTGGTAATTTTTCTCCTCCAGAAACCGTTCAAAACCAATCTCAATCCCCGCCTGGACTGCTACATGTTCCCTGAATTCCTTGGGATCCCGTCCCTCCAGCAGGATGTCATACTTGTCATAATATTCCTCTACCAGGGCGTCGATCTCCCCTTTGGAAACCTGCTCCACATACTCCGCGATTTCATTGACCGGATAGGCGTCGATCTCCCAGCCGAACTTAATCTGCGCTTCTACCTTATCGCCCTCGGTAACCGCCACGTTTCTCATGTTGTCCGCTACGCGGGCAACGCGGATATGGCTGCTCTCCATGATACCAATAGCTGTACGCATCCAGGAGGCGAGCTTTTTCTGCACCTCAGGATCGGACCAATGACCCACGATTACCTTCCGCTCGATCCCCATGCGGGTCACGATATGGCCATACTCCCGATCCCCATGAGCAGACTGGTTTTCATTCATGAAATCCATGTCAATGTTGTCATAGGGAATCTCCTCATTAAATTGGGTGTGCAGATGGCACAAGGGCTTTCTGTACTCCTGAAGCCCCAGGATCCAGGACTTTGCCGGGGAAAAGGTATGCATCCAGGTGATCACGCCCGCGCACTCCTCATCCTGGTTTGCTTCATTGAAGGTACGGCGGATCACTTCGTTGGTGATCAGCGTCGGCTTCCATACCACTTCAAAGGGCAGAACCCCTGATTCATTGAGCTTTTCCACAATAATCCTGGAGTGCTCCGCTACTTTTTTGAGGCACTCATCCCCATACAGATCCTGGGATCCGGTGCAAAACCAAAACTTGTAATTTTTTCCTGTCTTCATTGTGTTTTTCCTCCTGACCTGAATTTGAAAACAGCGCTGCTGCTTCCGTAAATTGTTCCATTTGTCCTAAATTTTTCTATCTTTCCTGTGTATTTCAGATAGATTGCATAAGTCTATTGTAAAACTTGTATGCACATTTAGACAAGTTGTTTTTTCCGGTCACGGCAGGAATCCCGCACGATCAGTTTTGCCTCAATCAGCCGTTGTACCCTGCTTGCCTCTGGCGGAACATGGCGAAGCTGCTCCAACAGGAGCTGGGCAGCCATCTCCCCCAGCTTCTCCTGGGGATGGGCGATGGTCGTGATGCCAACCTCGCTTTCCCTGGCATAGAGGGAATCATCATAGCCGGTGACAGACAGGTCTTCGGGGACGGAAAGCCCCTCCTGCTTCAGGCTCTCCATCACCTGGATGGCGATCTCGTCGTTGTAGCAGACGATGCCGTCAATCTCACGCCCCTGCTTTCGGAGTTGTTTCAGCGCAGCCGATGGCTTCTCCCGGCGGTCCTCGGTGTGGAACCAGATCACCTGGTCCGGCTCATAGAGAAACCCTGCTTCCTGGAGCGCCTTCACATAACCCCGGTGCCTCTCACGCCCCTGCCGGTCGTCCGCCTTGAAGATCCCCACAATGTGGCGATGCCCCAAACGGATCAGATGATTGGTGACCAAATAGCCTCCCTGGCAGTCATCCATGAGGATATGGGGTTTCTCCTCCATCTGCTCATAGAGCCCCTGGATGAACACATAGGGAATCTGGTTTTCCTCCATCCTCTCATAGAGATAGACATGCTTGCAGTAAAGCTCACTTTTGCTGGGTTCAATGATCATGCCGTCGATATCCTTGGTCAGAAGGTCCTCCAGATATTCCGCCTCTTTCTTTCGGCTGTTTCCGGTATTCTTCAGGATGATGCTGTAGCCGTTCTCAGAAAGCACCTTATCGATTCCCTGGATCAGTTTAGGAAAAATGTAATTGGAGAGATAGGTGGTGACCACCGCAATGATTTTCGACTCTCTCTTTTTCCCAAAACGCTTCAAACAGTAGGTGCCGCTCCCATGGACTGCCTCCACATACCCGGCGTCTGCCAGGATCGCCAGAGCTTTCCGAACCGTATGGCGGCTGAGGCAATAAGTCCTCGCCAATTCGTTTTCCGAAGGGAGCTTGTCGCCGGCTTTGATTTTCCCCGACAGGATCTGCTCCTTCAGATCTTCCTTCAGCCTGTAATACTTAAGTTTGCCGTCCTCACTCATAGGCGTTTACGAGAAATTCCGTAAGCAGCGCGATGCAGCCCTCGATATCCTGCAGATCCGCCGTCTCGCCCGGCGTGTGCATGTAGCGGAGAGGAATGGAAATCAGCGCCATGGGAATCCCCTTCCCTGCCAGGTGGATCCTGTCGCCGTCGGTGCTGGTCATCCTGGCTGCAGACTCCATCTGAACCTCCACGCCTGCCTTTTTGGCACAGTCCAAAAGCCGTTGGTTCAGCCATCTGGGAATGATGGGGGCATTGCAAAGCACTGGTCCTTTGCCAAGCGCCACCTCGCCGGTGTCCTTGGGATCCGTCCCCGGATAGTCGCTTGCCCAGGTAACGTCCACTACGATCGCCACATCCGGCTCCACCCTGGCTGCCGTGAAATACGCCCCATGCTGGCTGGTCTCTTCTCCCGCTGTGGCGGCACAGTAGATCCCGTTTTGGCTGCCCCTTTCCTTTGCCCTCTTGAACGCTTCCATGACGATGAACACTCCCAGCCGGTCATCCAACGCCCTGGCAGAAAATCTCCCGTTGGCAAGCGTCCGAATCTGGCTGTCAAAGACCACCACATCTCCCAGGGAAACCTTTGCCGCGGCGTCCTCCTTGTCCCTGGCTCCGATGTCGATGGAGAGTTCCTTCGCCTTCAGATCCTTCTTTTCCAGAAGCTCCCTGGAAAACACCACGGTCCCGTAGAGGATCCCCCGGTCTGTCAGCACCTTCACCTGGTGCCCCAGATAGAGCTGGGGCGGGAAACCTCCCCTGCTGGTCACATAGAGATATCCCTCCTCGGAAATATAGTGAACCATCAGCCCGATCTCATCTCCGTGGGCGGCAGCCAGAATCCGGGGCGTTTTCTCCGGATTGAGGACGCAGACCACGTCCCCCAGTTCATCCCGACGGATTTCGTCCGCGTAGGGCTCCATGTGGGCAGCTACTTTGGAAAGGCTCTCCTCCTCGTGCCCTGAGACGCTGATCTCACTCAATAGCTCTGTCAAAAATTGTTCGTTCTTCATTCCGTCTCTCCTTGCATGTAAGTGATCTCAAAAGAAAAAAAGATTTTCACGCATCGTTTTACAAACCGGTACCGTGAATAATACAAGTATACCATGAAAACGCAATCGTGAAAATCTTTCTGATCAAATCTTGTCATTTTCTCAATTTTTCATCAATCCGCCTGCTCCCGGAAAACGATCTCCCCGGTCTTTTCGTCCATGCTCTCCACGATCGCCAGGGATTCCAAATGGATGCCTTTTGCCCGGATAACGTCCCCGCCTCTCTGGAAACCTTTTTCAATGCACACCCCGGCTCCCACAAGCTCGGCGCCGGAATCCTGTACCAGGGCTGCCAGTCCCTCCAAAGCCTTGCCGTTTGCCAGGAAATCGTCGATCAGGAGCACCTTGTCTCCTTTCCCTAAGAATTCCTTGGAGACGATGATGTCGTAGACCCTCCCATGGGTGAAGGATTCCACCTGGGTGCGGTAGACCTCTCCGGCGATGTTCTTCGTCTGAGTCTTCTTGGCAAAGACTACCGGGACATGGAAGGATTCTGCGGTAATGCAGGCAATCCCGATGCCGGAAGCCTCAATCGTCAGGATCTTGTTGATCTCCTTTCCTTCAAAACGGCGTTTGAATTCTTTTCCGATTTCCTGGAACAGCTCAATATCCATCTGGTGATTCAAAAAGCGGTCTACCTTCAGGACATTGCCTTCCTTGATGATCCCATCCTTGCGAATTCTCTCTTCCAGCAGCTTCATGCCGAATTACCTCCTATGTATGTTTATTATCCATTGTATTCATAGTCAGGACATTTTTCAAGCTTTTTTTGCAGACGGTTGTCTTGAATTCTGCTTCGTGCTAGAATAGAGGGAAATCGAACTGTGAGGTGACTGATCGTGTCATACAAAACCCGTGAAAAAAAGATCTCTGATTTCTATGCTCTCCCGCTCTGGAGGCTGGTTCTCCATGTGGGAGCCACCTGCACCATCTTAAGCATTGTGATCACTCTGCTTTTGGTTCTGCTGGTGGTATGCGCCAGTTTCCGCGATCCGGGGGCGTATCTGCCGCTGGCTCTCGGATTTGGGCTGCTCCTGTTTCTCTGCATCGTCGTCTATCCCCTGGGACAGTCCCTTCGTTTCCTTTGGCGGGAGGAGCGCTCCTTAGGGCTCCGGTACAGCGACCGGGCGGACGGCGCTCTCCCCGAACAGGAACGGGACTGGTTTTTCCATTCCATCGGTTCTCGTTTTGTACTGCTGCACCGGAACTATGTAGCAAAGCTGAAGGAGATCCGGCTCTTTGAGGAGACCGCCAAAGGGCACAATGCTTCCTTCTACACCGTCCTCTTTGAGGACGGTGTAGGGAAGGAACACAGCTTCCGCCTGGAACACTTAGCCAGTGAGAAGCAGCGTTTTCTGGACTGGCTGTCCCCTGCAAACGCCTCGGATTTTTGCCATGAGGAGGACGCGGAAGTCTAAAGAGCTTTAGGGCTTTAGATTCGTAAAATAGGCGTCGATCCCGTCTGCCAGACCTTCTACCATCTTTTTCTGGTAGGAGGTCTTTTGCATTTTTTGATCTTCCGCAGGGTTTGTCATATACCCCATCTCGATCAGGGTCGTGGGAACCTTGCTCCAGTTGTTCCCGCTCATGGAATCCGTCTCCCAGATGTATTCCTTTCTGGCTCCGGTGGCTTTCACGTAGCTGTCCAGCACCTTCTGTGACAGACGGTAGCTCTTCTGATACAGTTCCGGCACATAGGGGCTGTTCTTCGTGGTGCAGATCGTCATGGCGCCATGGGCGCTGGAGCTTTCGGAACCGTTGCAGTGCAGGCGGATCAGGAGGTCCGCTTTTGCCTTATTCGCCACCATTGCCCTTTCTTTGCAGCTAAGGGGCTTTTTGTGGTTTGTCCTGGTGAGGATGACCTTGTATCCCCGGCTGGTCAGCTCTTTTTTCAGCTTCTTGGCAATGGTAAGGGTCGTCTTGTACTCCGGCACTCCCGTATATCTCCCTTGGGTGCCGCTGGTGTCCTTGGATTTCATGGAGGAGGATCCCGGTCCTAAGGGTTCCACGCCGCCTGCCGTGACCCCGGAATGCCCCGGATCGATTACCACCACGAATTTTCCCTTCAGGACTCCGTTCTTGTCAATCTTCTTTCCCCCGATGGTCTTGTTTTTCACCAAGAACCCGGATTTTCGGGAAAAATATCTCCACTTCCCGTTCAGCCGCACCCAGCCGGTCTGCATGATGCCTTTCCGGTTGAAATAATACTGGCGCCTTCCTACTCTCAGCCACCCTTTCTTCCTGGTGCCGTTCTTCTGAATGTAGACGGTGCCGTTTTTGACCTTCTGAAATCCGGCTGCCTCCGCCCTCGCCCCAACTGCAGCCGGGAGCAGCAGACTGAGCAGGATACCAAAGAAGAGGACCTTCTTCCCAAAGCTTTTGATCTTCATCATTTTCTCCTTTCGCACATACTTTTTAAAGAATATACCATATTCTCCCGGAAACATCCGAAAACATTTTTCTCAATTCGATCCCTTGCCGTTCTTTGGAACATCGATATCTGCCAGCTCTCCTTCCCCCACTTCATAGAAATAGCAATCCTCAAGGTGCCTCTTCAGGATCCGTTTTCCGCCTTCGTCCCCTGACAATCTATTCAGCTCATCGAAGCAGTTCCATGAAAAGACAGCCGGATTCCCGAAGCATTCCCCCGCTCTCATACAGCCTGCCGTTCTGCCGGAACGCCGGAATCCTTTGAGAAATTCCAGGATGCTCTGCCGGGACAGCCAGGGCATATCCGCCAGGAAGAAGGCTGCGGCGCGGTTTCCTATCCTTTTATGTTTCTCCATCCCATCAAGTTCCCCCGTCTCATGGAGATTTCTGGAAACTTCCAGCGCCCTTCGGATCGTATAGGACATGCCAAGCCGGCTCTTTGGGCTATCTGCCAAAAGAAGCGGCGCCTGATACCCGGTTCCCCTCTCTTTGGCGTCCCGAAGAAGCTCCCCATACTGGCTTACCACCACGACCCGGAATTGTTTTCCCTCCCGGTTTTCCTGCTCTGCGATGGAGAGCAGCTTCTCCAGCATATGGGCGTACATCGGTTTCCCATCCACCTCATACAAAAGCTTATTACTGCCAAAACGGCGGCTGTTTCCAGCCGCCAGCAAAATCAAGTCAATGTCCATGTTCCATCATCCCTTTTAGAATCTTCTCCGGTGTGATGGGAAGCTCCCGGATCCACACTCCCGTGGCATTGTGCACCGCATGGGCCAGGGCTGGAGAAGGGGTATTGATGACGATCTCTCCGATGGATTTGGCGCCGAAGGGACCGCTCTCTTCGTAGCTGCTCTCAAATTCCACCCGCAGGCGCCCGACATCCTGGCGGGTGGGGATTTTGTACTGCATCAGGGAATTGTTCCGAAGCTTTCCCTTCTCGTTGTACTGGATATTCTCGTAGAGCGCCATGCCGATTCCCTGGGCAATACCGCCCTCCGTCTGGACTCTCGCCAGATTTGGGTTCACCGGCGTGCCGCAGTCCACCACAGCCACATAATCCAGGATTTCCACCTTGCCGGTCTCCTTATCCACCTCGATCTCCACCATACCTACCATGAAAGGAGGCGGTGAGGTGGGAGAACTGTGGCTTTCCGTCACCTCGAAGGCAAGGTCGTTGCCGCTCATGGAAGAAGTGGCGATCTGTGCCAGGGAAACCTCTTTCCCGGACGCAGGATCCCAGACCCGTTTCCCGTCAAACTCCAGATCTTCCTCCGGAAGTTCCAGGAGCTGGGATGCCTTCTTCCGAATCCGCTGTTTCAGCTCCGTACATGCCTTCACCACTGCCTGCCCGGTTACGAAGGTGGTGCTGGAGGCGTAGGAGCCTGAATCATAGGGAGAAGCATCCGTATCCGCGCCGAACACCGTGATCTCCTGGTAGTCACAGTCCAGGCATTCCGCTGCCATCTGCGCCAGGATGGTGTCGCACCCGGTCCCCATATCCGCAGCCCCGATCCGCAGGACATAGAACCCTTCATCGTTCAGCTTGACGGAGGCGGAACCTACGTCCACGCCGGAGATTCCGGACCCCTGCATTGCCATGGCGACGCCCACGCTTCGCACCTTTCCATTGCCCATCTCCCTTTTGGGGAATTTCTCATTCCAGCCCATCATCGCCTTTGCCCGCGCCATGCAGCGGTCCAGGGCACAGCTGGTATTTTTCTCGTTGTAGTAGGAGGGCATGATCTCCCCCTCTTTTACCATATTCTTTTCCCTTAATGCCACCGGATCCATATGGAGGCGGTCCGCCAGCTCGTTGACGGCGGATTCCACCGCGAAGATCCCCTGGGTCGCCCCGTATCCCCGGTAGGCGCCTGCCGACATCCGGTTGGTATACACCACATCGTAGGCAAACCGATGCGCCTCCAGCCTTCCGTACAGGGAGATGGATTTGTGACCGGAAAGCCCCACCGTGGTGGGACCGTGTTCCCCGTATGCCCCGGTATTGGACAGGGTATAGAGATCGATGCCCCGGATCCTTCCGTCCTTCATCGCCCCTACCCGAACCGTCACTTCCATCTCATGGCGCGGGCTGGATGCGATCTGGGACTCCTCTCTGGTGTAAATGATCTTGGAGGGTTTTCCGGTCTTCCAGGTGACAAATGCCGGATAGATCTCCGCCACCACCGTCTGTTTTGCCCCAAAGCCTCCTCCGATACGGGGTTTGCTGACCCGGACTTTGGACTTTGGAATCCCCAGGGCATTGGCGATAATACGGCGTACATGGAAGACGATCTGCGTGGAACTGAAGAGATTCAGCCTCCCGTAGGTATCCATAAACGCATAGGTCCGAAAGGTTTCCATCATTGCCTGCTGGTTTGCCTTCACGTGGTAGGTGTGCTCCACCACCTCGTCACATTCCGAGAGAACCTTCTCAATGTCTCCGTGCCCTGAGACGTCGCTGGCGCAGAGATTCCTGTGATTATCCGCACCTACCGGGCATTTCGCCTCCCAGTTTTCCTCCGGGTGGATGAGGATGGGATTGTCCTTTGCCTCATGGAAATCCAGGATCGGTTCCAGGATCTGATAGCGCACCTTAATCAGCCGCATCGCCTTCTCCACCGCCTTCTCATCCGTTCCTGCCACGATCGCCACCGCATCGCCCACAAACCGAAGGTGACGGTCCAGGATCAGACGGTCGTAGGGGCTTGGCTCCGGGTAAGTCTGCCCTGCCATGGTGAAACGGAGATTCGGCACATCCTTGTAGGTATAGACCGCCTCGATCCCCGGGATCTTCAAGGCACGGCTGACGTCGATCTCCTCGATGAGCGCATGGGCATGGGGGCTTCGTTTTACCTTGATAAGAAGCGCTCCCTCCGGAACCAGGTCATCCATAAATACCGGCTTCCCGGTCACCAGAGCCATGGCGTCTTTTTTCATTACCGGCTGGTTTACCACTCTCACTCTGCCACCTCCTCTTTCCGAAATGCAAGATATGCCTTGATCGCCCGAAGCTGTCCCTCATAACCGGAACAACGGCACAGATTTCCCGACAGGTATTCCAGAATTTCCTCATCCGTGGGATCCGGATTCTCCCGAAACATGGCGATGGCATTCATCATAAAGCCCGGATTGCAGAATCCGCACTGCTCTGCTCCCTGATTTCCCACAAAAGCGCCGAACTCTTCTGCTTCCGCCTGAAGCCCTTCCAGGGTCGTCACCTTATGCCCGTCCGCCCTGGCTGCCAGCATGGAACAGGAGAGCACCGGTTTGTCATCCACAAAGACGGTACAGAGGCCGCAGTTGGAGGTATCGCAGCCTCTCTTCACACTCTTCATCCCCACGCTCCTTAAGAAGTCCAGCAAAAACAGGTCCGGTTCAATCTCCGCTTTCAGCGCTTTTCCATTCAATTCCAACTTGATCTCCATCTTCATCCTCCTGCCTGCTCCACGGCTCTCTTTGCCAATACCTGCACCAGATGGCTTCGGTATTCGGCGCTGGCGCGCATGTTGGTTCCGGTGGGCGTCTTCTCCTTCACATAGGCAGCAAACCGTTCGATCTCTGCCTGGTTTCCTGATTCTTTCAAAATACCATCCTGATCCCGCACAACGATTGCCCTTCCCGGGCGGGCGCCCACTGCGCAGCGCCACTCTCCGTCCAGGCAGGATGCCATCAGGGCGAGGACCGGAAAATCCGTCCTGGTAAGCCTGAAGGACTGATACGCTGCCTTCACCGGAGTTTTCTTCACGATCAAGCGGACCAGGATATCCGTATCTCTCTTCTTTTTGGCAAACTCCTCCAGAGGAAGGATTCCTCCCTTGTACAGCTCCACATAGGTATCCAACCCCAAAAACATCGTCAGGACATCCGAGAAGCCAAATCTGCCAAAGATGCTTCCCCCAACGGTGGCAAGATTCCGAAACTGCACGCCCACGATGTGGCGAAGGCTTTCCCTGACAGCTCCTCCCGTGTAGGCATTCAGCCCTTCATGGGTTTCCAGGGCGCGCAGCGTGGTCATGCATCCGATGCGGAATTCCAAAGTTTCTTCCTCGATGCTGTCAAGCCCCAGACCTGACAGGTCAATGGCTTTCTGGATATTCCTGCTTCCAAGGCGGAGCATGAGCATCCCTCCCAGGATGTGGTTAGTCCGCTTCTGATTCAGCTCATAAGCCTCCTCAAGGCTTTTCACTTTCACATACTCTTTGATTGTAAGCATCGTTCCCTCCTATCTCTTTCTTATCTGAACGCTTCCTTGTCCGATCTCGTTCTTCTTAGCTCTGTTCCTCTGCTGCGGTTCCCCGGCCTTGGGCTGCGCTTTTCGGAATACCTTCATGTTTCCGCAGGAATTCCAGCTTGGTCTCCGAGATCAGGATCGCGATAAAGATCAGCACGAATCCCAGCACCAGCCTTGCCGTCATCTTCTCCCCGTAAAAGAGGATGGAAAACAGCACGCCGAACACGGACTCCAGGCTTAAGATAATGGAAGCCGCCGCCGGATGGGTGTATTTCTGCCCGAAATTCTGAAGGGTAAGCCCCAGCGCCGTACAGCCCAGAGCCAGAAACAGAATCCCACCTGCCACGTTCAGATGGAATACCGAAAGCGCCGGCATGGGTTCAAACACCAGGGTTACGATCCAGGAACATACCGCCGCGTATCCGAACTGCAACGTGGAGATCAGCATCGGATCCTTGTCCTTGGCAAGCTTTGCCACCACCACCATGTGCAGGGCATAGAAAAAACCGCCCAGCAGCGTCAGCGCATCGCCCATCCGAATGGAAAATCCGTCGGTCAGGGAGACCATTCCGATCCCGGTCAGGCAGATCACTGCTGCCAGGAGATTGTAGCGGTCCGGCCTTGTCTTGTTCACCGCCCAGAACAGAAACGGCACGATCACGCAGTAAACGGCGGTGAGGAATGCATTTTTCCCGGGTGTGGTGTCGGTGATGCCGATGGTCTGGCTGGAATACGCCAGAAAGAGGCACAGCCCAATCACAGCGCCGCATTTGAAATACTCCCGGTTTAGCTTCTTCAGCCTCTTTCTGAAAATCACCGCCAGCACGGCACAGCCGATGGTGAAACGAATCGCCAAAAGGAGGTTCGGCGGAATCTGATCCGTGGTGTCCTTCACGATAAAAAAGGAGATGCCCCATATGAGCGCCGCTGTAAACAGCGCAATCTTTGCCCAAAATCCTGTTCTCTTTTCTCTTTCCATGATTTCTTCCTTCTTGTTATACTTTTTCTGTAATGATGCCGGCGCGGTACGCTTCCAGAAGCTTTTCCAGTTCCTCGATCCGCTCCTGGAGCTCCTTTCCTGCATCCGTATCCGCCACCCTCCTTCTCAGGTAGGTACGCTCCACCACCATATTCTGGGAATGGATGTCTTTTTCCGAGCGGACTGCCTCCTCCACGGAGACGAAGGGGTCGTGCGCCACCAACAACAGCCCGTAGGAATTATAGAGCAGCGTATAACCTGCGATCCCCGTCACCTTCTGGTATGCCTTGGAAAATCCCCCGTCGATGATCAGAAGCTTTCCGCCGCATTTTACCGGTGTTTCCCCTTTTCCCACCTTGACCGGGATATGGCCGTTGATAATGTGGGAGGTCTCGGCATCCAAGCCGAATTCTTCCAGGATCTGATCCACCACCTTCTCGTCGTCCACATGGTAGTAATAAGGATTTTTCTTTTCCACATGGGTGGCTGGATCCTTGATGAAGTACCGCTCGAAGGTCGTCATCTTGTCCTTGCCGAATACCGGGGAATTGCCGTTGATCCAGATATACCAGAGCATATCCTGCCCTTTTTTCCGTTCGTCCTTGTTCACGGAGTAGTAGCCTTTGCGGGCATAGACCTCCAGAATGTCGTAGAGCGCTTTTCCGCTGTAGGTTTTCCCGAAAAACTCCACCTTTTTGAAGCTGCCGTCCTCATTGAGGGGGACACAGCCGTGGTAGAGGAGATTGGAGTTGAACACCTTATAGAGGCTTCCGTTGGAGAAGAGGAATCTGACATGCTTCTGGAGCTTTTCGCACTTGGTGAAAGCGCTCTGGAGGCGTTCCATCACTTCTTCCTCTTCTTCCGTGAGGGCGTAAGGGTCCTTGGGATCGATGGTGGGAAAATTCCGGTCCTCCAGCGGGTATTCCCTGCCGTCCACCATCACCGTCCCTTTCTCAAGATCCATCTTGTCCAGGAGAAGCCTCTCCTCCATGGCAAATTCCGGACGGTTCTTGATGATCTGTCCTTCTAGCTTGAACATGATGATGGCGATCGCCTTCTGGATCCTCCTGTCCCATTCAATATCCTTGGTATTGTACTGGCCTGCGTCATAATTGATCTTGAAGCACTCGCACTTGTCCTCCCCGTAGGTGTCCACGGCGAAATTCGCCAGAGGCATCAGATTGATCCCATAGCCTTCCTCCAGCATATCCAGATTGCCGTACCTTGCCGCGATCCGGATCACGTTGGCAATGCATGCCTTATGCCCTGCTGCCGCTCCCATCCACACAACGTCGTGGTTTCCCCACTGGATATCCACATTCTTGTAGGTCATCAGCTTGTCCATGATGATGTGGGGACCTGGTCCCCGGTCAAAAATATCCCCCACGATGTGGATGTGGTCCACCGCCAGTCTCTGGATCAGGTTGCTGATGGCGATGATGAATTCCTTGGCGCTGCCGATGCGGATGATGGTGCTGATGATGGAATTGTAGTAGGCTTCCTTGTCCAGCAGCTCCTCCTTCTCCGTGATCAGCTCCTCAATGACATAGGCAAAATCCTTGGGAAGCATCTTGCGGACCTTGGAGCGGGTGTACTTGGAGGCGATTCTCTTGCACACCTGAATCAGGCGGTGGAGGGTGATCTTGTACCAATCCTCCAGATTCTCCTCCGTCTTTTCCACCATATCCACCTTCAGTTCGGGATAATAGATCAGCGTTGCAAGACCTCTCTTGTCCCGGCTGCTCAAGGTGTTTCCAAATTCCTCGTCGATCTTCTTCTTCACCGACCCGGAACCGTTCTTCAGAACATGGAAAAACTGCTCATACTCTCCATGGATGTCCGTCATGAAGTGTTCCGTCCCTTTGGGAAGGTTCAGGATCGACTGGAGATTGATGATCTCCGTGCAGGCAGCCGCCACATTGGGATACAGCTTTGCCAGGTTTTTCAGGTACTTGATCTCCATGGTTTTTTCCATTGTTTTCTCCATATTGGCAGAAATCCCCCCTTTTCTAATTTGTACCGCTATGACTGCGGCATCGGTTTCTTCGTTGATTGAAAAAAGGGCTGCCGCCGCAGGCAGCAACCCCATGTTTCGCGTTTTACTGCTGTGCGCGAATGACATCGCGCATATCATAATAGCCAGGTCCTTTTCCTTTCAGGAATTTTGCCGCCTGAACGGCGCCCTTCCCGAACACTGCCTTAGAATACGCAGTATGCTTAAACTCGATGACCTCATCGGTTCCCGCAAAGATCACCTCGTGTTCTCCCACAATGCTTCCGCCGCGGACTGCCGAGATTCCGATCTCCTTCGGATCCCGTTCTTCTCTCCTCTGGCTCCGGTCATAGGTATAGGTGTAGGCATTGCCCATCGCCTCGTTGATGCTGTCTGCCAGGGCAAGCGCCGTGCCGCTGGGCGCATCTACTTTGTGCTTGTGGTGTTTCTCCACGATCTCGATGTCAAAGCCGGCTTCCGCCAGAACCTTCGCTGCGTCCTGCACCAGCTTGAACAGCGTGTTGATCCCCAGGGACATGTTGGCGGATTTCAGCACCGCTACCTTTAAGGATGCCTCCCGGATCTTGGCGAGCTGTTCTTCACTTAAGCCTGTGGTACAGACAACCACCGGGAGCTTCTTCTCCACACAATAATCGATCAGGGCGTCCTCTGCCTTTGCGGAAGCGAAATCGATCACTGCATCCGCCTCCACATCACAGTCCCAAATATTCTGAAACACCGGATATTCATTGGTTCCATTGTCGCGAATATCGATTCCCGCAACGATCTCGGCATCGGGATCTTCCTTGACAAGCCCGGTGATGACCTGACCCATATGACCGCTGCATCCATGCATAATAATCTTTACCATATCTTCTTCCTCTTACGCCAGTTTAATTCCGAAATCTACCATTGCCTTCCTGAGCGCTTCCACATGCTCCTCCTCCATCTCTGTCAGGGGCGCCCTCAAAGGTCCTGCCTGCATTCCCATCAGGTTCAGAGCCTTCTTTACGGGGATCGGGTTTACCTCAGAGAACAGGGCGTTGCACAGCGGCAGGCTCCTAAGCTGCAGCTTTCTCGCCGTCTCGGTATCTCCGTTCAGGTACGCCATAACCATGTCGTGGGTCTCCTTAGGCGCCACATTGGAAAGCACGGAAATCACGCCGATTCCGCCTAAGGAAAGGATCGGAACGATCTGGTCGTCGTTTCCGGAATAGACATCCAGGCATCCGTCCGCAAGCTGGAAGAGCTTTGCGATCTGGGAGATATTTCCGCAGGCTTCCTTCACTGCCACGATATTTTCCACATGTTTCCCCAGATATACGGCAGTCTCCGGCAGGATATTGCAGCCGGTACGGCTGGGTACATTGTAGAGGATGATCGGCAGCTTCACTGCCTCAGCAATGGTGGTATAATGCTTGATCAAGCCCTTCTGGGTCGCTTTGTTGTAGTAAGGAGTCACCAGAAGAAGGGCATCCGCCCCATCCGCTTCCGCTTCCCTGGACAGCTTCAATGCCGTCTCAGTACAATTAGAGCCCGTACCTGCGATGACCGGAACCCTTCCTGCCGTCTTCTTTATAGCGAAACGGATTGCCTCAGAGTGCTCCTCTTCCGACAATGTGGCGGACTCTCCCGTGGTGCCGCAGATGATGATCGCATCGGTGCTGTTGGCGATCTGAAATTCGATCAGCTCTCCCAACACATCGTAATTGATCTCGCCGTTCTCCTTCATCGGTGTCACAATGGCAACACCTGCACCTTTAAAAATCGACATATGTATTCCTCCTTCACATAGAAAAGGGCCAGACTGTCATAGTCTGCCCCTGATGAATCAATCCCGGAACCGGACGCATGCTACCCCCTGTTCACTACCCTAGCTCTCCATCGCAAGCACGATGACAGTCATGCAGTTCTTAGCTACATGCCCAAGTATGCAGGTTCAGGTACTGCACCTTTCGGCGTCCTCCCCTTTCTCCTGCTTTCCACTGCGCCTGAACACATCTGGCAGGATACTCTTGAAAAACGCGACCTCTATTAACCATATTGATTTATATGTCCACTATATCATCATTGAATTTCCTTGTCAATGCTTGATTTTCTCGGAATCAGCTCAGTCACCTCATCCACAACGTCCCAGATCTCCCTGGCGTCGTAGCTGCCGGTCATGATCAGCTTCATCCCGTCGGATTTCGCATGGATCAGCTGCCTTAAATCATCCGCTGTGATGATTCCGCAGGGGAGCAGCCCCAATACCTCATCCAGAATGAGTACGTCACACTCCTCCGTCACCAGCACTTTCTTGGCATAGTTGAAACCGTTCTTCATATTCTGCGTCTCTTCCTGGCGCTGCTCCGGCGTCAGATCATCAAAATTGCCTCGGAATTTTTCAAAACGGAAGAGCTTGATCTGCGGTTCCAGCTGCTTCAGGAACGCCAGGTCGTCCTCCTCCCTTCCTTTGAAAAACTGCACAATGATCGCCGTCTGCCCAGCGCTGGCAGCACGCATGGCATGCCCGATGGCAGCCGTCGTCTTGCCCCGTCCTTTGCCGCAGTATATATGTACATTTCCTTTATCCATGTAGCACCTCTTTATCAAACTTTAACAATCTTGCTTCTTGGGTTGTCTTATCTTACTACAATTTACCCTATTTTTCAAGGCTTTTCGGAAACTACCGGCATTTTGCACAATGATCAGTCCAGATACTCGATCTTGCTGACAGAGACTTCATAGGCGGTTCTCTTTTCCGTCAGGTCCCCTTCCAGCTTTTTCACATATTCCCGGCTCTGGATCCTGCCCCAGATCTGTACATGCCCTCCCACTTCAAAGGTGGAGGCGAATCTGGCGTTCCTTCCCCAGGAAATGCAGGGGATGTAATCGGATTTCCCATAGGGGCGGTTCACTGCCACCAGCATATCCGCGATCTCCCTTCCCAGGGGCGTCCTCCGGTAAATCGGCGTCTTGCAGATGAAGCCGTCCAGGAAGATCTGATTGCTCTTGATCTTGTCGTCCTCTTCCTCCACAAAGCTTAGCTCTCTGGCAAATACGGAGAGGACCAGGCGGTTCTTCTTCTCCTCATGGCGGTTGTAGGAACGGAACTGACCGGTCACCTGGATATATTCTCCCCGGTAATCCTGGGATACATCCACCAGCCGCTCGGACACCATCACCGGAATCCGGTCGTAGGAATCGCTGAGGCGCTTCACCAGAAGCTCCGTCATATAGAAGCCTTCCCCGAACACTTCGTGGCTGAATGAAAATTCCGCCGCAACCTTCCCCATGATCGATACCTGATTGTTTTCAATTACCTTATCTGTCATAATTAAACGTTCTCCCTTCTTCTTACGAAGTATCTCTTTTCGTATTTTTTATATAAGTATTTCTATGCGGGAAGAAGGGGCCATAGAACTATTTTTTCAAAGAATCGTTTGACAGGATTCGAGGAAAACAGACAAAAGACGGCTCCCGATATCTCTACCGGAGCCGTCTTCTCAATACTTTTCCCTGAATGGTTTTCGGAATCTCCTCCGCCACCTCGATGCTCTGGGGTACCTTGTAGGATTCCAGCTTTTCTGACAAGTGGATCAGGATATCCTGGATGGAACAGCTGTACTCGTTGTCCAGGACTACCACCAGCTTCGGCACCTGACCAAACCGGGCGTCTTTTTGGGCAGTGCAGACGCATTCCCGGACGCCTGGAATCTCCAGGGCTGCGTTTTCGATCTCCTGGGGGATGACCTTGTGGGTTCCCACATTGATGACGTCGCCCACACGGCTGACGAAGTAGAAGTAACCCTCCCCGTCAAAATAGCCGATGTCCCTGGAGAGCGCCATACCGTCTCTCAGCATGGCTTCTGTGAGGGCTTTCTTGCGGTAATAACCCTTCATGTTCATGGCGCCCCTTGCCGCAATGAAGCCGTAGGTCTCCGGGCTTTCGACCTTCTCTCCCTTCTCATCTATGAGGAACACCGCCGCGTTCTTGGCTGGAATGCCAAGGCAGCCGGTTCCCTTCTGTCTGCTGTGGCAGTCGTAGCCTAAGATGCATCCCGTCTCCGTACTTCCATATATGTAATAGAGGGAGGTATCGGGATAGCGCTTCAGGAATTCCTCCCGGTCCCGCTCTACCATGGCGTTGGAGCCTACCTGTACCGCCCTCATCTGGCGGATGCATACGTCCAGTTTCTCCCGGTCGCCCCGAAGCAGGACGGAGAGCTGGCTAGGAATGAGCACCAGATAGGTGATCCTGTGCTGAAGGATCGCCCCGTAAAATTCATTCAGCGGGAACAGGCTTTTCATCAGCACAGCCGTCGCACCCAGATACAGGGAGGTCAACAGCCTCCTTAAGCCAAAGGCAAGGTTGAAGGGGGCGGTCAGAAGATACTTGTCTCCTTCCTCCATGTCCGCAAGGTCTATGAGGTTTTCCACTGTCGCTTTCATGCTTCCAAACGTATGCAGGATGCACTCCGGCTGCCCGGTGGTTCCGGTGGTAAAGATAATATCGGAATCCTGATCCGCCCCCGGAAAGGTCCGTTTTTTCGTACCCTTCCCCACACTTTCCCGGCTTGCCTGGAGAAGCTCTGTGATCTTATCCCTGGACAAAACCAGGAGCGGCTTCACCCGTTCCACCACATATCCCAGTGAACTTTCGGAAATCCTGTATTCTACAGGCACTGCCACTGCCTCAGCCAGCTGGATCCCCAGGTAAGCGACCACGGAACCGATCAGATCCTCCCCTTCCTCCAGGAGGATCCTGGAACCTTTTCGGATCCTTGCGGTTTTCTTCAGTTCCCCGGCAAAGGCTTCGGCACGGTTCCACAGCTCCTGATAGGTGACAGACTGCCCTTGCCCTGTCAGCGCCGTCTTGCCCGGAAGCCTCACACTGTTTTCATAAATCTGCTCAATGATACTGTCCAAACTCACACCTCTTCTGTTATAATAGGATAAAAAAGATTGATCCAAAGAAAGGAGACCTCTGCCCCATGAAACCCCGCAAAAAAGAACTGGGCGACCGCAATCTGATCGGAGCCAATGTCACACGTCTTCGGAAGCTCTACCACATCAGCCAGAAGGAGCTTGCCATCAATATGCAGCTTTTGGGGGTGGACATCAACCTTTCCTCCCTCTCCAAGCTGGAAGGTCAGGAACGTGCCGCCACCGACAAGGAGGTCCTTGCCATTGCACGAACCTTCGGCATCTATGTGGATGACCTGTTCAAAAATCCGGGCTGACGTCTCATCCGGCGTCAGCCTTTGTCTTTTGGTTTCCTTCTATTATAAAGCCAACTGCCTGCTGTTGCAATCTCATTTCTAAAGATTCTTAACAGACTTGAAGCGCTTCTCATATTCTAACATTAATCCGGTTATCATTACAATTTAGAATTATAAAATCCCATACTCCCAGCATTTAATTCTATTTTAGAATTATTAGCAGGAATAAATGTGCTATCTTTACGCTGATAGATTCAACAAGCCCCAGTTTGGCGGCTTAGCGATACCTTACTTGCGTTATTCAGATTTTTCATACAGGAGGAATACTATGAACATGCTGATCAACGGCGAATTCGTCCCCTCTTCGGATCATTCCGCCATCGATGTCATCAATCCCTACGACGGTACCTTGGTAGACCAGGTTCCGGCGGCCACCGCTTTCGATGTCAACCGTGCGGTTCTGGCGGCAAAGGAAGCACAGAAAAGCTGGAAAAAGTTTCCGGTCCATGAGCGTGCGGCAATTGTGTACCGTTTTCTTGAGCTTGTGGAGCAGCAAAAGGAAGAGCTCGCCATGACCCTGACCCTGGAATCCGGCAAAAATATCAACGAGACCACCGTGGAAATCCGAAATATCTTCACCGCCTGGAGAGCCTTTGCGGAAAAGGCAAAACATCTCTACGGCACCGTCCTTCCTGCCGGTCAGGAGCCTGGACATGAACGGAACCTCGTTTTGACGCAAAGGGAACCCATTGGCGTGATCGCCTGCATCATTCCCTTTAATTTCCCCTGCAACCTGTTCAACCAGAAGGTGGCGCCCGCCCTGCTCTCCGGCAATGCCGCCATCGTAAAGCCTGCCACCGACAATCCGATCACGATTCTGAAGCTGGGTAAACTCCTCATGGAAGCCGGCATTCCAAAGGGCGTGCTCCAGGTCATCACCGGACGCGGCGCAACCGTGGGAGATGCGCTCTGCAGCCATGAGGACGTCCATGCCATCACCCTCACCGGTTCCACGAAGGTGGGCATCGATGTGGCAGCCACCGCAGCACGCCGCCTCTGCCATGTCTCCCTGGAGCTTGGCGGAAACGACGCCTTCATCGTCCTTCCCGATGCCGACCTGGACCTGGCGGTCAATGAGGCGGCAAACGCCCGTTTCTATAACGCCGGTCAGATCTGCTGCGCGCCCAAGCGTTTCCTGATCCACAGAACGCTGAAGGACGCCTTTGTGGAAAAAATCCTGGAACGTGTGAAAGCCATCCCTGCAGGAGATCCCAAAGTTCCCTCCACCAAGATCGGCACCCTGATCAATGAAAAGGCAGCAATGGAGGTAGAGCGTCAGATCCAGGATACCGTAGTGGCAGGCGGACGCATCCTCATCGGAGGTCACAGAAAGGGCGCTTTTGTGGAGCCCACTGTCATCGACGAGGTGCCTCATGATGCCGCTATTGCCCATGACATGGAGGTATTCGGTCCTGTCATGCCCATCATCCCCTTTGATACGGAAGAGGAGGCGCTTTCCATCGCCAACGACAGTATCTACGGGCTGGGCGGCTCCGTCTTCACCCAGGATATGAAGAAGGCATTCTATTTTTCCAATGAGCTGGAATGCGGCAGCGTGGTCATCAACGGATCCAGCTATTTCCGCAGCTTCGAGATGCCCTTCGGCGGATTCAAACAGTCCGGCATCGGGCAGGAGGGTGTCTTCTCCACCTTTGAGGAGCTTACCCGTCTGAAATGCATTACGTTAAAGGGAATTTTGTAAAACATCCAGGAGGAAAATCAAATGAAAGAATTAAGCCTTCAGAGCGCCATCCATTTCTTTGGGACC
This sequence comes from Candidatus Limivivens merdigallinarum, assembly GCA_018713105.1. GTDB lineage: Bacteria > Bacillota > Clostridia > Lachnospirales > Lachnospiraceae > Limivivens > Limivivens merdigallinarum. Next base: position 53,702 of record DVFT01000081.1, read on the forward strand.
TGCCGGGAATTTGCGGAAGAATTCCGCATCGGAAAAGGAGATTTGGTGCTTACCTGTGGATATCTTTATGAACCGTTTTTCAAAGGGCTCTTTCCGGAAGCACAGATCCTGTTCCAGGAACAGTTCGGCTCCGGCGAGCCAAGCGAGCCTATGATCCAGGCAATTTCCTCCGCCATCCGCGGCAGTTATTCCCGCGTCATCGGGATCGGAGGCGGCACCGTCATGGACATCGCCAAGCTGTTTGCCCTGGAAGAGAGGGAACCTCTCCAGGATCTTTTCACCGGCAAAATCCCTGCCAGGAAGCGCTGCCCCCTGGTACTGCTCCCCACCACCTGCGGGACCGGAAGCGAGGTCACGAACGTCGCCATCGTGGGCTTTCCCGCCCTGGATACCAAATTGCGTCTGGCTTCGGATGCCCTCTATGCGGACAGCGCCGTGCTGATCCCGGAGCTGATGAGCTCCCTTCCCTTCCCGGTGTTTGCCGCCAGCTCCATCGACGCCCTGGTCCACGGAGCAGAGTCTTATCTCTCCCCCCTTGCCACTCCCTATTCCAGACTCTTTTCCCGGGAGGCGATCCGCCTGATCCTCTCAGGCTATCAATCCCTGAAGGAGAATGGGAGGGAGTGCCTTCCTTCCCTCTATGAGGACTTCCTGCTGGCTGCCAACTATGCCGGCATCGCCTTCGGGAAGGCAGGCTGCGGCGCGGTACACGCTATGAGCTATCCCTTCGGCGGCAAATATCACGTCGCCCACGGGGAATCCAACTACTGCCTGTTCACCGGTGTCTTAAGCGCCTACCAGCGGATCGGGGGATCGGCGGTTTTGACGGAGCTGTTCGATTTCCTGGCTTCCCTCTTAGGATGCAGCTCTGACTGTGTCCTTGCCGAGCTGGATGGGCTTCTCTCCACTGTGATGGAGAAAAAGCCGCTCTCCGCCTACGGGATGGACCAGGAGGATCTGGTGCCCTTTGCGGAGAATGTCCTCACCCTCCAGGCGGTGATCATGTCCCACAATCCGGTGACTCTGACCAAAGAGGATGTGATCGGGATCTACCGGGCATGTCTGGATGTATGATAATCGGATAGGGGAGGTTTGACCCTCCCCTTCCCACAAAAGAACGTCCGTCTCTATTTTTTCCCGCAGCAATGCTTGTACTTTTTCCCGCTTCCGCAAGGGCAGGGATCATTTCTGCCAATCTTCTTTCCTTGCCGCATATAGCTTCCATCCTCGGAATCCCATAGTACAGTTTCCGCACCGTTCCCGTAATGAGTTTCATAGATCCTGTCAAAATATGATTTTGTGTATCCAAAAGAATCTGTTCGCTCCTGCAGCAGTTTCAGATATTTGTCGGATGCTGCTTTTGGGTTCCGTTCCAGATCTTCTGTCAGTTCTTTTACTGCTTCATAGCTGTAGGGATATTGGGTACGGATATGCTCCAGTTCCTTCTGAATCCCCGGCATCCGTTTCCCGGCAAAATACTCCATCATCAGAAGCTCTGTCTCTGCTTCCTGCAATTCTTCCGTATTTTCCAAACCCATCTGTTCATCGATTGCCCGATCCTCCTCGGTACCCACATCCGTAGCCCGGGTAATCAAATCAAAGGTAAACGGGCTCACCTGGCTGTCCGCGTTTATTTCATAAGATTCCAAAGCTACATAGGCAGACCACAGCGTTCCCTTATAGATCGGATTTGCCATAAATTCCATTTTCTGCAATCCGTCTGCCAGCCTTAAAAAAGGCGGACGATATTTTTCTGTTCCCAGATAATGGGCAAAGAGAATCAGGTTTTCCGCCACGCGCCGCTGCAGCTCTTCTGTACGATCTGCTCCCTGTAAGAAGCGAAGATACTCATCCGTATCTTGATCCACAGTGTCCAAACCGCATGCCATCCCCAGTTCAATCAACCTCTGGAATACGCCATCGACCAATTCCTGCCCCGGGTCATATCCATTCTGGAACTCGTCGATCACCACTCTGTATTTTCCATAAGCTTCTTCCAGTCTTCCCTGGTTCTCCAGAACATCCCCATACGTCGAATAGTAAAACGGAAGATATGTATCGGGCGGATAGATCCTCTCCAGGGTTTTCTCTGCCTCTAAAAATTCGCCGTCCTCATACAGGCAGACTGCCCTTTGCACGCTGACCGTCGGTTCGTCCGGATATTCTCTATACAAAGGTTCGATACAGGATTTCGCACTTGCCGTTTTGCCAAAGTTCAGATAAGCAATGGACATCTGCATCGCCCAGTACTCCTGTGCCGCTCCTTGGTTTTTCAGCATCTGTGCCAGACGGAGTACTTCCTGAAAATCACCTTTTTTCGTTGCCTCCGTCATTTCCCGATAAGTTTCCTGGTAGATTTTGGGCACTTGGCTGTATTCCTGATTATCTTCTTCCTGTTTCTTATTTCTCATTTTGTCGAACAATAACATTCCCTGCTTCTTCCTTTCCCTGTTGTTTTCCCTTTTGTAAACGGGAGACTGCCGCACCAACTGCTTAGTGTGGCAATCTCCTGTTTCCCTACTGTTCCATCTGCCGCCCCAAAAATCCAGCGGCGCATTTTACCAGCACTTTCTCGGTCTCGCCCATACGGCCTCTAGGTTCCTTCCCAAGGAGGATGACGGCGCCGATGGCATCTCCCTCCGCAATGATGGGACACACCGCCTCAGCTCCTTCGTTCTCCTCCCCGGTGATCTTCACAAAACCGCCGTCACCCTGATTCTTCAGGACCTGTTCTCTCGCCTGGATCAAGTCCTCCAGCTGGCTGGTGATGTTTCGCCCCACCCATTCTTTTTTGGCGCCGCCTGAGACGGCGATCACATGATCCCGGTCGGTGATCAATGCCTGATGGCCGCTGCTCTGCGCCAGCGCTTCCGCGTACTCCTTGGCAAAGGTGCCAAGCTCCCCGATGGGAGAATATTTTTTCAGGATGACCTCTCCCTCTCTGTCGGTAAAAATTTCCAAAGGATCACCCTCTTTAATGCGCAAGGTCCGGCGGATTTCCTTGGGAATCACCACCCGTCCCAGATCATCGATTCGTCTTACTATTCCAGTTGCTTTCATAAAATAAGTTCCTCCGTTTTCCTTTATCCATTGACTTCCTGTAGCGATAGTATTTGTAAAACGAAGAAACTTATACTTCCTCTTCCAATCTATTCCCCAAACAGCGCTTTTTCCGGCTCCTGGCTTTTCAAAATCCAGGACATGACATCACGGATCGTCCTGACGCCCACCAGTCGGATTCCTTCCGCTTGCCCGACGCTTTTCAGGCACACGGAAGGCAGCACCACCGTCTGGAAGCCCAGCTTCTTCGCCTCCCGGACCCTCGCCGGAGCCTGGCTGATGGAACGGACTTCACCGCTAAGTCCAACCTCCCCGAAGGCAACCGTTTTTTCGTCGATGGGCGCGTCCTTGTAGCTGGAAATGATCGCCATCACGATTCCTAAGTCCATCGCCGGTTCGTTCATTCTGATGCCGCCTGCGATATTGACATAGGCATCGAAGACGCCAAGCCGTAAACCGCCGCGCTTCTCCAGCACTGCCATGAGCAGATTGACCCGGTTGTAATCGGTGCCTGCAGCGGTCCGGCGGGGCATCGGAAGGTTGCTCTGGCAGACCAGCGCCTGGATTTCCACCAGGATCGGGCGGGTGCCTTCCATGGAACATGCCACCACGGATCCGGACGCTCCTTTCGGCTTTCCGCTCAGCATATATTCCGAAGGGTTTTCCACCTCCAAAAGCCCCTCCCCGTGCATCTCAAAGACACCGATCTCATTGGTGGAGCCGAAACGGTTTTTCACTCCCCGGAGGATCCGGTAGGATGCATGGCGGTCTCCTTCAAAATAGAGCACGGTATCCACCATGTGTTCCAGGACTCTCGGTCCTGCCACCACTCCTTCTTTTGTCACATGGCCTACGATAAAGATCGTGATCCCATTCTCCTTGGCCAGGCGCATCAGGATGGATGTGGTCTCCCTCACCTGGGAGACGCTGCCTGGGGCAGAGCTTACCTCCTCATTGTACATGGTCTGGATGGAGTCGATCACCACGATCTCCGGCTTTGCCTCCAATAGGACTTCCCTGATATCTCCCAGATTGGTCTCGCACAGGACCATCAGGTCGTCTCCTTTCTCCCCTACCCGGTCTGCCCGGATCTTGATCTGCTGCTGGGACTCCTCACCGGAAACGTACAGGATGTTCCTGCCCTCTGCCACCAGGTGCTTGCACACCTGCAAGAGCAGCGTGGATTTTCCGATTCCGGGATCTCCGCCCACCAGGACCAGGGAACCTGGGACGATCCCTCCGCCCAAGACCCGGTCCAGCTCCTTCATCCCGGTCAAGATCCTAAGGTTCTTCCTGATCTCGATGTTGGAGAGCTTCACAGGCTTTGCTGCGGCAGCCCTCCGTTCCGCTGCCGGTTTGCCGCCGGCTGCCTTTGCGGCCGGCTCTTCCACAAAGGTATTCCATTCCTTGCACGCCGGGCATTGCCCCATCCATTTCGGCGATTCATATCCGCAGTTTTGACAGAAAAAAGCGGTTGTCTTCTTTGCCATCGCGTTTCGTTCCTCAACTTTCTTTCCATAAAAACAGGATGCTCCAAAATCTGGCCTTTATCACGGCTTTTGGAGCATCCCTGTCATTTCCAGTCTCTTTTGACTACTGGTTGTCAGATTTTCTCAATCCGGATCTTCGCGCTCTTCATGGTCTCCAGTTCTACGCTTAAGACCAGCTTTCCTCCCAGATTGGTCTTCATCTCACCGATCCCCTTCTCATTCACGAAGACCTGGTAGGAAGTATCCTCCTCCAGTTCCACGGTGATCTGTGCGTCCGCAGTTCCTTCCACCTCAAAGCTCATGGTGTTCTCCGTCACATCCATATGGCTGACTGCAGTTCCGGGCACGGACTCATAGACGAACATTCCATTCCGTTCCAGCTTCGTGATTTCCTTGAAGGTCTTGACCTTGTACAGGTCGCCCTCGTATTCAAAATCCTGCTTTTTGGATTTCACTGCCAATTCGTAGTTGCCAAAGCTAAGTGTTCCGTCCGCTTCTTCGCGAATCAGTTCGGTAATTACTGACATTTCTATGTCCTCCCAATTATCATGTGTGCTTATTTAATTTTCCGACCCAGCTCTAGGGTTTAGCTAAATTGTACCATAACTTTCTCTATTTTTCCAGTTCTTTATGAAATTTTACCGTAAATTTCATGGCGTTTTTGGAAATGCCTACATGGACGGTATCGCCTGCCTTTACCCTGCCTTCCAGGATTTCCTCCGCCAGGGCATCCTCGATCCTGGTCTGGATCGTCCTTTTCAAGGGGCGCGCCCCGTACTTCTCATCGAAGCCCTCCTGGGCGATGAGCTCCTTCGCCTTGGAGCCAACCTCCAGGGTAATGTCCATCTGGCTCTTGCAGCGTTTCTCAAAGTCCTTCAAAAGGATTCCCGCAATCTTCTTGACATCTTCCCGGGTCAGCGCATGGAATACGATGATATCGTCAATCCGGTTCAGGAACTCCGGCTTGAAGATCCGGCGCACCTCTTCCATCACGCCGTCCTTCATGACCTTGTAGTTGTGCTCTGCATCCTCCACTGCGGCAAATCCCAGTTTCTTCGGCGTCATGATTGCCTGGGCGCCGGCATTGG